>JBOFCH010000001.1:0-5193 GCA_051645985.1 Plesiomonas sp.
GCTGAATATCAATATCAGCAATATTAATGACGTAACATTTGAAATTGTTGAAGGCTCTAATCAGACCGCCCGCGCCTGTGAAGATTTAAGTGCACTGGCGAACAATCTGCAAAAGCTGACCTTGCAGTTTAGAATTTAATGCTACTAATCTAACATTGCTTATCGGTGGTCATTATTTTATTTTGCAAGTTATAACAACGTAAAATTAATGACCACCTTATTGCTTTATTAAAAATATGAAACAATTGGCGCACTAAAAAGGGTTTGCGATAATGATCCATTCGTGACTATTATCGAACCGGTTTATTTAACCGGAGATAATAATCATGGGATTTAGCGGGATCGGAATTCAGGAACTGCTTTTGATAGGCCTGATTGTCGTACTGGTGTTCGGAACTAAGAACCTACGTAATGTGGGCCGCGATCTGGGTGGTGCAGTCCGTGACTTTAAACGCGCACTCAATGGTAGTACAGAAAACAAGACTAACGCCGTGAATACTGACGTCACGAACACGAATGTAGACATGCCCATATTCAATGAGCAAAAGTCTGTTTCACCGGATAATAAATCCTCATCCTGATACTGACGATGTGAATACGCCTAATTATCAGTAATACCGGCTCATTTAACCTAATTAGTTTAGTTAACATTAATACAAAACGACTCTTTCAGAGTTAACCATCCTAATAGCAATATCAAATTTTCGACAGCACTAAATATAACTAACTAAACATAGAGTAGCTTTCAATATAACATGTAATATAAGTAGTAGTTCACACATGATAAAGCGGTGCTCGCAAGCGTAGTCAGAAAACTGAGCTGTAGCGGCACCGCTTTTTATTGTTAGCCATTACCGATAATCAGCAGATCCGTGGCAATGGCTCGCTATGTGGCAGATCCAGCAAACGCGCTGCCCCAAAAGCACCCATGACTTTTACTTGCCGATGTTCAGTGACCGAACCAATACAGGTTGCATGACGGCCAAGCGGGTGTGATCGCAGGCAAGCCAACACATCCTCTTCGGCGTCTTCCGCCACAATCAACACCAGCTTACCTTCATTGGCAAAATTGAGCGGATCCAGCCCCAATAGCTCACAGACGCCACGTACCACCGGTTGCACCGGTAATACGGACTCAGCAATCATCATGCCGCAACCGCTAGCCTGCGCAAACTCATGCAATACGGCGGTCACGCCGCCACGGGTCGCATCACGTAAGGTGCGAACCCCCGCGATGGAATGTAAACCAGCAATCATGCCATTGAGCGGCGCACAATCACTTTGCAAATCGGCATCCAGCCCCATTTGCTCACGCAGATTCAGGATAGTCGCGCCGTGGTCACCTAATGTACCACTGACAATAATCCGATCGCCGACGCGGATTTGATCGCAGCCCCACTGCACCGCTGGCGGGATCACACCGATACCGGCTGTATTGATAAAAATCTTATCGGCCGCGCCACGGTGTACCACTTTGGTATCACCGGTCACAATTTGTACGCCGGCTTCGGCAGCTACGGCAGCCATAGAGCGAACCACGCGCTCCAAATCAGCCAATGGCAGCCCCTCCTCCAGAATAAATCCGCAAGAGAGGTATTTCGGAATAGCGCCGCCCACGGCGACATCGTTCACCGTACCGCAGACCGCCAACTTACCAATATCTCCACCGGGGAAGAAAATCGGATCGACCACAAAACTGTCGGTACTGAACGCCAGCCGGTCACCCGTGGCAGCCAATTCAGCAAGAGGGATCCGAGCCTGATCTTCTTGGCGCGTCAGCATTGGATTGGCAAAAGCCTGCATAAACAGCTCGCGGATCAGCGTTTGCATCGCTTCGCCACCACTGCCGTGAGCCAGTGTTACCACTTCTTGGCGCTGTGTACTCATGGTTATCTCGATTTGTTTCGTTTTGTTCTAGGAATTATGCCTGACGGCGATACTGGTAGTAAGCCGCACAGGCCCCTTCCGACGATACCATCAGGGCACCAAATGCGTTTTGCGGATTACAACCACTGCCAAACAGTGGACAATCTGCCGGTTTGCAACGACCGGTCAGCACATCTCCACAACGGGCGCGTGGATCATCGGCAGCGGCCCCTGCTTGCGGATGGAAAATTAGCTCAGCATCAAAATCCGCATAAGCATCTGTCAACATCACACCCGAATGTGCTATTTCCCCTAACCCGCGCCATTCACTGCTTGGGCGTAAGGTAAACACCTCATCCATCGCGGTCAGTGCCAGATGATTACCAGCATCCGGTACGATGCGTCGGTATTGGTTATCAACACGCGCAACCCCTTCGGCTATCTGCTCCACCAGCATCAGTACAGACTGCAAAATATCTAACGGCTCGAAACCGGTGATCACCAAAGGTTTGGCAAACTCATCGCAGATGAAACGGTAAGGTTCAGCCCCGATCACCATGCTGACATGACCGGGGGCCAGAAAGCCGTCAATCCGGACGTCTGGCTGCTGCAATAAGGTACGCAGCGTCGGGATGATGGTGATGTGCTGACAGAAGATACTGAAGTTACGAAGCCCCTCGCGACGGGCTTGCTGTACTGTCAATGCAGTACTTGGCATGGTAGTTTCAAAGCCAAGAGCAAAAAAGACCACCTGTTGCTGTGGGTTATCGCGAGCAATGGCCAGCGCATCGAGTGGCGAATAGACGATACGGATATCCGCGCCTCGGGTTTTCGCATCACGCAGCGCACCACGACGGCCGGGAACGCGCATCGCATCACCGAAGGTACAGAAAATCACGTTCTCGCGTTCGGCGATATCGATACAGGCATCAATGCGCGCCATTGGTAGTACGCATACCGGACAACCTGGCCCGTGCACGAACTCAATGCTGTCGGGCAGGATCTGATCCAAACCGAACTTGAAGATGGCATGGGTATGGCCGCCGCACACCTCCATCAGCTGGAGTGGCTTTTGCGCACTGTACGGCAGAGTTTGCATCACGCTCTGAATGCGTGCCAGCACACTATTGGCCAGCGCCGGATCGCGAAACTCATCGACAAACTTCATCGCATTCATTGCGCGCTCTCCTGTACGCGATCGCCTTGCCCATTCAGCGCACCAAAGTCATCCACTTCGTATCCCAAGGCTTGCATGCTGTGTAGCGCATCAAGGGTGGCCTGCGCCTCTTGTTCATCCAGCAAGCTCATGGCAAAACCCACATGCACCAGCACCCACTGCCCCATCAGATCAGCCGGTGCGCCGGTACACACCAGCGCGGCATTGACCTCACGTTTGACACCACACACATCGACGACGGCGGTGACGCTAGCTTCATCACGAATAGCGACGATTTGCCCCGGAATGCCTAAGCACATACCTGCTCCTCCAGCCAGCCCAGCCATTCGTCCATGCCTTCGCCGCTACGCGCCGAAACCTGAATCACCCGAATATCCGGATTCACGCGACGGGCGTTGGCAATACAGGCATCCACATCAAAGGTCAGGTATGGCAGCAGATCGGTTTTGTTCAGCAGCATCAGAGAGGCGGCAGCAAACATGTCTGGGTATTTGAGTGGTTTGTCTTCCCCTTCGGTCACCGACAAAATCGCCACTTTGTGGCGCTCACCCAGATCAAAGCTGGATGGACAGACTAAATTACCGACGTTTTCGATAAACAAAATGCTGCCGGACTCCGGTGCCAGACGCTCGGAGGCATCGCACACCATTTGCGCATCCAGATGACAGCCTTTGCCGGTATTGACCTGAATGGCCCGTACACCGGTGGCACGGATACGCTCGGCATCGTTGCTGGTTTGCTGGTCACCTTCAATCACCGCGCACGGGCGCTGCCCTTGCAAACGACGCAAGGTTTCAGTCAACAGCGTGGTTTTACCGGAACCTGGACTAGACACCAGATTCAACGCCAAGATTTGTTGGGCCGCGAAATCTTCTCGATTATGGGCGGCGATATGATTGTTTTTGCCCAGAATATCCAGCTCGATTTGCAGCATCCGGCGCTGGCTCATGCCGGGCGCATGCGCGCCAGCGAGGCCGTGACCATAATGTATGTCATCCTGCTCACCTTGTGGCTGTAGTACGGTTTCTTCCGCTTCCACGAGCGCAGAATGATGGTGATTCCCATGATGATGGTCATGATGGTCATGATGGTCATGATGGTCATGATGGTCATGATGGTCATGATGGTCATGATGGTCATGATGGTCATGATGGTCATGATGGTCAGACAGTGTGACGTTGTTACCTCTTACCGGAAAGTGATAATGATAGTGATGGTGCACGTCGCCGTTATGGTGATAGTGATGATGGATTACGACACTGCCGGTGCTGCCATTGGGGATATCACTCAAGTGCGGCTGAACATCTGCATGTTGGTGATGTTTATGATGATGACCGTGAGAATGCGTATGCTCGTGGTGATGCGAGTGACCATGCGCATCAGCGTTATGATGGTGTGAATGACTGTGTTCATGCCCGTGATGATGAACATGAGAATGATGCTGTCCGTGTGCATCGCCTTCAATTCGGACTTCGCCTTCGGCGCAACCGCATGTCGTACACATGGTTATTCCACCTCTATTTCCTGAATTCGTAATGTTTCACCGTCATCCACTCGTAGACGGTATCCCTGACAATGCGGACAGGCTTCACCGCGTTGATTAATCACCACGCTCTGACAACAATCCCAGCACCACGCCTGCGCCGGTTTTACCCGCATATGCAACTTACAGCCTTCCGCCAGCGTATTACGGCTCACGGCATCAAAACAAAAGGTCAATGCTGAAATCTCGACACATGCCAATGCCCCAACTTCCAGCCATACCGCCGTTACGCGCCGCACGCCGTTTTGCGCGGCTTGCTGCTCAATTACCTGCATCGCACTTTCGCACAGCGCCATTTCATGCATGTCAGTTCTGCCTGTTTCTCGTTTATTTACACTATCTGCCGCGAGTCACGACGCGAATCACATCGGCCAGCTGCCAGCGGTAGGTAGTGACAATCGCATTCATTAATTTGTCGTCATTACAATCATGACACGTCCATGACATGTTGTTTTTCTGACTGTTTTATCGTTATCTTCACGATAATTATCGCTACAGCGGATCACAGACGATCTCAAATCCCACGCAAGGATCGATAGCGCGCAGCAACAACTCGGTTGCCCGTAGTGCTTGTTGCCGATCGTCGGCCGTTTGACCGTTCAACGCC
>JBOFCH010000002.1:0-5052 GCA_051645985.1 Plesiomonas sp.
GCGCCCGGGCATGGTCGACTTCTTTTTCGTTCAACCCTTCTGGGTGGCTGTTAAAGTGCTGATACAGGGCATTTTCACTGCGCGCGGCTTGTTGCAGATAAAACTCAGACAGACCGGTTGGTAATGGCGCCGAGCCAGAGGCCGGGCCTTTGGTGGGCAACTGATCGCGTTGAAATAGCCGGCGTGGTAGGCGGCGGGTTAGCAGTGTAAACAGCTGCTGAGAAATACGGGTAATTTGCATAGAGCTATACCTTTGTTACGTCTGGCACGGGGCCGGACTTGGCGAAAGGGTGCACAAGCAGATCGCGTATCGCTCATGACACGATAATGAAACGGTAATGACACGATACGTGGGCCGCCTGAACGGTGGTTATCCGGTCAGGCGGTCTGAAACTCAGCCAGCCAGACCGGGGTTCCGCGTTGCGGAGCCGGGAACGGGTTCTGGATCCATATCGGGTGGTTAACCTCCAAGGCTGACGGATGGGACACTCTGGGTGTGTATGCGTTCATTATGAGTGCATATGCAAAAGAGTACCCGCTGTTATGTAAACGAAAAATAAACTGCGCGTCATCTGTGCGGTTTAAATCAAGTGTTTATACTTGAACATTGAGATGAAAGGGACGTCGCCGAGCGGTGGTGCGGTGAAGAGATCTGAACGATGCTCTTCAATTATGAGCATTGATGGTAACTTCAAAACTGCCTCACCATCTGCGGTGTATTCCCTTGTGATATCGGGTATCCGGTGTACTTCGCCGTGCGGGGTAACATTGTGCTATCATACTGACTTACAGGATGTTTTGTGCTGCTCCCCGGAAGATGAATGGCGCTGAAACCACAGCGTAATAAACTGTGCAATCTAACCGCAATCAGGCAAAAGCCTCTTGATTCATACGGTTGATACTTATAGGGTGTGCGGCAGTTGGCAGGGAATTCGACAGCTGAAACAGGCTGTCAAAACCTGCGATAACAGTGAAGGAATGGATAAGATGAAAACGAATAACGTTGTGGCGCTAAGCCTGCTTGCTGTGCTACTGAGTGGCTGTAATGATGCGGCAAAACAGGAGCCGGTTAACCCGGTGTCCCAAACTGAAACTGCCGCGCCGTCAGCCAGTGCACCTGAGCCGGTAGTCGATCCGGCGCACAACGCCCGTAACGCATTGGACTGGAACGGCATCTACCAAGGCGTAGTACCGTGCGCTGATTGCGAAGGCATCAAGACCACTCTGCAACTGAATACTGATGATACCTATGTACTGAGTGAGCAATATCTGGGTAAAGGGGACGGAAAGCGTTTTGATAGCCGTGGCTCGTTTAGCTGGAATGCGACAGGGAATACCGTACAACTTTCCGGTCAGAACGAAAAACGCCAGTTTTTTGTAGGTGAAAATGTCTTGTTTATGCTGGATATGTCCGGACAACGCATCACCGGTGCACTGGCCGATCATTATCGGTTGACTAAACTGACGCCAGAGCAGGCGGCAGCACAAATGAGCGCGAAACCGGCGACGAACACCCAGGCGGAAAAACCTGCATTACTGGGACAGCGTTGGGAGCTGACCGAGCTGATGGGACAAAAAGTCCCCGACTCACTGGATGCAAAGCAGCGTCCATACATTGAGTTGGTGGCCGAAGGCGATCGCGTGCACGGTTTCAGTGGTTGTAACAACTTTAACGGTGGTTATACGTTGAACAGTGATGCTGCGCGTATCAGTTTCACCCAGATGGCGATGACTCGCATGGCGTGTATGAAGGCCGATTTTGAGCAGCCCTTGATGCAGGTGTTGGATCAGACGGATAACTACAGCCTGTCTGGTGACACCCTGACGCTGAACAAGGCGCGGATGGCTCCGCTGGCCGTATTTAAAGCGGTTCCAGCCGAACAATAAAACCACTATAAAACCTTAGGGGAATGCGGTGTCTAAAGTCATTTTACTGATTGCGGTGCTGGTGGTCGTGGTGTTTTTTATCAAAAACATGTCCGGCAACACCCGCCAAGCGGAAGAGCAGCGTCGTCAGGGTGAGGCATTTTTGGAGCAGAATAAATCCAAGCCGGGCGTGATGACCACCGCTTCCGGTCTGCAATATCAGGTATTGCAACCGGGTACCGGTACTGCGCATCCGAAAGCGTCTGATACCGTGAGTGTGCACTATCACGGTACGCTGATTGACGGTACAGTGTTTGACAGCTCGGTACAGCGTGGTGAGCCGATCTCTTTCCCACTGAATCGTGTGATTGCCGGTTGGACCGAAGGTGTGCCTTTGATGGTGGAAGGCGAAAAGACCCGCTTCTTTATTCCGAGCAATCTGGCTTACGGTAACCGAGCGATGGGGAAAATTCCCGCCGGTTCGACGCTGATTTTTGACGTCGAACTGCTCAAAATTAATCCGTAACGAATTAATTTATTGGTCAATGTCATGGCCGGAACTACAAGGTAGTTCCGGCCATTTTTCGTTAAGGCGATATTGCGATATTGCGTTGAAGCATTGAGATATTGAGGTTGAGGATATAGTGGGCGGTGCCTACGGTACTGGCTATAATACTCCGCTTTTATCACTCGCCGTTCCACCGCGAGATCTATCACCCACGCTCAGTTCTATCATTCGAGGAGAATGGCTTACATGGCATCACAAGGCGTGTTTTTATCCCGACAACGTATCGGGCAGTGTATGGCACTGCTCATCACCGGTGCATTTTCGTTTTCCGCGTTGGCGCAGACTGCGCCGTCTGCCTTGGCTCACCAGACCATCACGGTCGGTGAAGCATTAGAGCAGCATATCCCGCTACTGGATACCCGCAGCAGCGCAGCATTTAACGGCTGGCCACAAACAGGCGAGACAACTGGCGGTCATGAGCGTGGCGCCCGCAATCTGTCGGCCTCTTGGCTGAAACAGCTCGATGATGCTCAACTGAACCATCTGTTGCAGCAGAAGAAACTGGATAAAACACGGCCGGTGGCCCTGTATGGCACACCGCAGGATGTCAATGCTGTCCGCCAGCGTCTGCTGGCGCTGGGCTTTACCTCGATTTATACCCTGACCGATGCATTACAGGATCCAACGCGCCGTGAAGCATTGCCTCACTATCAGGCGTTGGTTCCGGCATCTTGGTTGGCGGATTTGCAGGCAGGAAAACCAGTCACCAATGCACCAGCCAAAGGCTGGAAAGTCATTGAAGTGGAATGGGGCGCTCCCAAAGCCTACTTGCTGGGTCATATTCCTCAAGCCGGTTATATGGATACCAACACACTGGAGTCTGAGCCGCTGTGGAATAAAGTCGATAATGCCAGCTTAGAAAAAATGTTGTTGGCTCACGGCATTACTGCTGATACGCCCGTCATTCTGTATGGTCGTCAGACCATGTCCGCAGCGCGCGCAGCTAACATCTTGATGTATGCGGGGGTGAAAGATGTTCGTATTCTCGATGGTGGTTGGGATGCATGGCAGGCCAGGCATTACCCGACCGAAATCGGATTACCGGCTAGTGTCACGCCAGCCACGTCATTTGGCGCGACGATCCCAGTACATCCAGAATACCTGACCTCACTGCAACAGGCGAAAGCCCTGCTTAAAAAAACGACCAACTCACTGGTCAGTATTCGCAGCTGGCCGGAATTTACCGGTGCAACCAGTGGCTATAGCTATATCAAAGCGAAAGGAGAAATTCCGGGGGCCAAGTGGGGCGGTGGTGGCAGTGATGCTTATCATGTGGAAGATTTGCACAACCCCGATGGCACCATGCTGTCCGCACCCGATCTGCAAGATTTGTGGCAAAAATGGCATATCCAACCGACAGGTGAAGTGGCATTTTACTGCGGTACCGGTTGGCGCGCCTCGGAAGCATTTTTCTATGCTTGGGTGATGGGGTGGCCACAAGTCAGTGTGTATGACGGTGGCTGGTATGAATGGAGCCTCGATCCAGCTAATCCAATTGTGACCGGTGAGCGACAGCCAGAAAAACCATAATGCACTCTGCTGGGCTTATCCTTATTACAGGTAATTACTTACGGGTAATCATAAACAACAATAAGCGGTGCTATGCACCGCTTTTTTTTGCGCTATTTTTCAGGCGGGTGTTTAGCGTGGGCATCGGCGTTATCTCCGATGGCTGCTGTTGAGTTCGGCACTTCCGATCCCGCCGTGGTGTGTGGTGCAAAGCTGTGCCAACCACTATAAATGCGCGTAGCCGTGGTCAGTGCACAGAGCGTTGCAAATAGCAGGGCTAATGGTACAAACCAGTTTGGAAACAAACACATTAGTACAAAGAACAACACCGTCTCTCCGGCCTCGGTCAATCCGCCCAGATAGTAAAAGCTCTTGTGGGGATAACGTTGACTGGTCAGCTGCCGTTTAGCGGCAATAATCGCAAAGGCCAGAAAACTGCATCCCGTACCGATAAAGGCATAAATCAATACTGCCGCGGCCAGTGCATTACGGGAGGGATCGTAGAGAGCAAAACCCAGCGGTACCGCAGAGTAAAATAGAAAATCCAGTACGATATCCAAAAAACCGCCTCGGTCGGTCGGCTGGGTCAGACGCGCCAGTGTTCCATCTAGACCATCCAAGAGTCGGTTAAGCAAAATAGCCGCCATCGCCCACAGCGGTTGTTGCAGCGCCAGCAGGGGCAACACACTGATCCCGATTAAAAATCCGGCGATGGTCAGGTGATCAGGATGAATACCGCGGCGCAGCAATGTGCGGGCGAGCCGCTGTTGTAGCGGCTTGGTGAGGGCGGCGATCTGCTGATCAAACATCGGGCTTCTCCGTTGTCGCTTGGTGTATTTCAGGGCCATGTTTTTTAGGGCTATGTTTTTTAGTGTTATGTTTTTTAGTGCACTGTCTTTCAGTAACCTGTATTTCGCGGATATCTATTTCGGCATGGTTGGTGTTGGCACTTTCTGTTTGTGAGGGATCGCCGAGCATAATTACCTGCCCATTGGGTGGGATGTCATCCGCATCATGGGTTACCAGCAGCGTCGGTAGGCCAGCCAAGCGGATCTGACGGTAGACAAATTCGCGAAAACTGCGGCGCAGAGGACGATCCAGCCGACTGA
>JBOFCH010000003.1:0-4635 GCA_051645985.1 Plesiomonas sp.
TATTACGGCGATCCTGCCGGTACGTGAGTATGCCGATGATCAGTACATCTTCATGGCGACCGCTAACGGTACCGTGAAGAAGACCCCGCTGACTGACTTTAGCCGTCCGCGTAGTGCCGGTATCATCGCCGTTAACCTCAATGATGATGACACTCTGATCGGGGTGAATCTGACTGATGGCAACGACGAAGTGATGCTGTTCTCTGCCGAAGGTAAAGTGGTGCGTTTCGCCGAAGATCAAGTACGCCCAATGGGCCGTACTGCGACCGGTGTGCGCGGCATCAAGCTGAGCGAGCAAGATAAAGTCGTTTCTCTGATCGTGCCAAAAGGCGAGGGTGAGATCCTGACGGTGACCGCTAACGGTTACGGTAAGCGTACCGCTTCTGCCGAGTATCCGACCAAGTCCCGTGCGACCCAAGGGGTTATCTCCATCAAGGTGAGCGAGCGTAACGGTCTGGTGGTGGGTGCGGTGCAGGTGGAAGAAAATGATCAGATCATGATCATCACCGATGCCGGTACGCTGGTTCGCACACGTGTGAAAGAAGTCAGCGTGGTTGGGCGTAACACTCAAGGCGTGACACTGATCCGTACCAGTGAAGAAGAGCAGGTCGTGGGTCTGCAACGCATCCTCGATGCCGATGATGACGAGGAAGGCTCTGAAGAGGGCGCTGAGTTGTCAGAGCAGGGCGATGAGCAAAGCGAAGAGTAATCTGCGCGCTTTGTGACAATAGACAATATATGAGTGAGCGCTAATTGATAGCGGTTATCCATGTATCGATTAAAAAGGCATCCTGCATAGGATGCCTTTTCGTTTTTGTTCTCTTTGTTTTGCAAGCTGCATTATGCCGATCACGAACCGATTACTGTTTGGCTGCGGCGTGTGCAGCGCGGGTTTTCTCAGCCTGTTTGAGCAGATTTTCCTGTGGATTTTTGCTGCAATCCTCAATCAGGAATGGGATCGCTTTTTCCACTCCCGCCACATCAATCATGGCGCCCTCAGGTTTGTCTTTCTGATTAAAACCTTCCGCAAAATAGACTGCGCTCGGGCGAAATGATTCGTCGACCGCCAAAAACTCTTCACAAGTCCACTGGGCAATCGGTTTGGCTGGCAGTGCGGGGGTCAGTTTGGCTTTCATTGATTTAGCCGCATCGGCCACGGAGTTAGCGGCATTTTCCACCGTTCCGGCGGCGCTGCTGGCTGCGTCAGACAAGGTATCAGTGGCAGAAACCCCGGCAGAAAGCGTCAAAGCCAGCAGGGTGAATAATACAGTACGTTTCATATTGCATCCTCAAAGCAAGCGATAATGACCAGATTGGGTATAACCACCTCGCTGGACAGCATTCTCAGTGATGCGGCCTATGTAACCTCTAACACTATAGTTGAAATCTCTGAACCAGTACGCACGGTGAGCCGAACTGGCCAAGTGTCCGCAGAGGTTAGCTCGGTTTGCACGGCTTTAAACCATTTGCATGAAGATTGCCTGAGTGATACAACCGCTCAATCGTATAGGGAACGTTGAAACTAACACGGGGAATGCGCGTAATATGCAACAGGTGTTTAATTTCAGTGCCGGCCCGGCCATGCTGCCCGCCGACGTATTACAGATTGCTCAGAAAGAGCTGCTGAATTGGCATGATCTGGGAACCTCGGTGATGGAGATCAGTCACCGCAGTAAGCAGTTTATGGCTGTGGCGGCGCAGGCTGAGCAAGATCTGCGTGACTTGCTGGCGGTACCGGATAATTACAAAATCCTGTTTTGTCAGGGCGGCGCGCGTGCGCAGTTTGCTGCCGTACCACTGAATCTGCTGGGAGATAAAACCCGTGCCGATTATCTGGATGGCGGCTACTGGGCGCACAGCGCCATCAAAGAAGCCGGTAAATACTGCCAGCCCAATGTGATTGATATCACCGAGCGTCGTGATGGCTTGCGCGCCGTGAAGCCGATGCGTGAATGGACACTGTCGGATGATGCGGCGTTTGTACATTACTGCCCGAACGAAACCATCGATGGTCTGGAAATCCATGAGGAGCCGGATTTTGGCGATAAGATTGTGGTGGCGGATATGTCATCTACGATTTTATCGCGTCCGATTGATGTGAGCCGCTACGGCGTGATCTATGCCGGCGCGCAGAAAAACATTGGGCCATCCGGTTTGACCTTGGTGATTGTGCGTGATGATTTGCTGGATCGCGCGCGTGACGTACTGCCATCGGTGCTGGGCTACAAAGTGCTGGCCGATAACGATTCGATGTACAACACGCCGCCAACATTCGCATGGTATCTGTCTGGGCTGGTGTTCCGCTGGCTCAAAGAGCAGGGCGGCTTGTCCGCGATGGCCAAACGCAATCAAGCCAAAGCCGAATTGCTGTATGGCTATATCGACCAGTCAGATTTTTACCACAATGATGTGCACCCCGATAACCGCTCATGGATGAACGTGCCGTTCACGTTGCTATCGGCCGATCTGGATAAAGTGTTCTTGGAAGAGTCATTTGCCGCTGGTCTGCATGCGCTGAAAGGTCACCGGATTGTCGGTGGTATGCGCGCGTCTATCTACAATGCGATGCCAATTGAAGGCGTACAGGCATTGGTTGCCTTTATGGATGACTTTGCTAAGCGTCATCGTGGCTAATGGCTAGCCGCTAACGGGTATTGTGGATAATAAAAAAGCGCTGTCTGACAGCGCTTTTTTTGTTCTCAGATTAAAGCTCGTCCACGAACTTAGTGCGTGACCTTTACTCTGCGTCGGCCACGTTCCAATCGGAAGTGTGGTAAATCCCTTCACGATCCAAACGCTTATAGGTATGCGCGCCAAAGTAGTCGCGCTGTGCTTGGATCAGGTTGGCCGGCAGCACAGCACTGCGGTAGCTATCATAGTAAGCAATCGCCGCGGAGAAGGTGGGTACGGGCACGCCGTGCAAAATCGCCTGCGCAGTGATATTACGTAACGAGGCTTGATAGCGCTCCGCCGCTTGCTGGAAGTAAGGTGCCAGCAACAGGTTATCCGGCTTCAGATTGCCTTCATAAGCTTCATTGATCTTTTGCAGGAACTGCGCACGGATGATACAACCGGCACGGAAAATTTTGGCAATTTCCCCCAGTTGCAGATCCCAGCCGTATTCACGTGAGGCAGCATCCAGCTGTGCAAAACCCTGCGCATAAGAGATGATCTTGCTCAAGTACAAACCCTGACGGATTTGTTCAATCAGATCGTCAGTCTTACCACTGAGCTGCGGCGCGACTGGCCCGGTCAGAATACGGCTGGCTTTTACCCGCTCTTCTTTCAGCGCGGAAATATAGCGCGCAAAAACCGATTCGGTGATCAGACTCAGCGGCGTACCCAGATCCAGCGCGCTTTGGCTGGTCCACTTACCGGTGCCTTTATTGCCGGCCGCATCCAAGATCACATCAATCAGATACTCACCGGTCAGGCTGTCTTTTTTACGCAAAATATCCGCGGTGATCTCAATCAGATAGCTATTGAGTTCGCCCTTATTCCATTCGGTGAAAATATCTGCCATCTGCTCATTATTGAGGCCCACACCATATTTGAGCAGAGCATAGGCTTCGGCGATCAGCTGCATATCGCCATATTCGATGCCGTTATGCACCATCTTCACGTAGTGGCCCGAACCACCGGTGCCGATATAGGTGACGCATGGTTCACCTTCATATTGCGCGGCAATGCTGCCTAAGATAGGCGCGATATGCTGATACGCCTCTTTATCGCCACTTGGCATGATTGATGGGCCGCGCAGTGCGCCCTCCTCACCACCGGAAATACCGGTACCGATAAAGTTGATGCCATGCTCCGCCAATTCCGCGGCGCGGCGCTCGGTATCTTTGAAATAGGTATTGCCGCCATCGATCAGAATATCACCGGCAGCGAGCAGTGGCAGTAAACCTGCAATGGTATCATCGGTGGCTTCACCGGCCTTAACCATCAAAATGATTTTGCGTGGACGCTCCAGTGCCGCGACAAAATCAGCCAGTGATGCATAAGGCACCAGACCGGCTTCCGGATGTGAGGTGACGACTTCCTGTGTTTTCTGGTAAGAACGGTTATACACGGCGACAGAAAAGTCGCGACTTGCCAGATTACGTGCCAGATTACTGCCCATGACGGCCATGCCAATCACGCCTACTTGCTGTTGATTCATTTTATCGATTGCCTCGTATTCCGTACCTATCCTGTACCTTACGGGCTTGCATGCTTATGCTTGCTTGCCCTTCGATATATTGATCAATATCACAAAATGCAATTGCTATCTATTCTCAATAAGTTAATAAATAAAACAAAGCGGTTTTACCTATATCTATCATATAGATAATCTATCAATGGTTGTTATGAGCCAGTGATGAGTAAATTCAGGCGCAGAATTATCATTTGTCTATGTGGCCGGATCTGTAACCGGATAGACACAATTCTACTCGCCAGCGTGCAGAGAACCCGATATAACGAAGTGATAAGCACCAACAGGATTGACAGACCGGACACAAGGAGAAAACGTATATGGGATGTGATTTTACCGCACTGGCGAATATTGGCATTCGTGGATTATCGCCGTATCAGGCCGGTAAACCGGTAGAAGAGCTGGAGCGGGAGCTTGGGATCAGTAACATCGTGAAACTG
>JBOFCH010000004.1:0-3562 GCA_051645985.1 Plesiomonas sp.
AAAAAAGTGAGCGCGATAGCCGTGAATACCAGCCGATCCGGCTGGATAATGGCATGACGGTGCTGCTGGTGTCCGATCCGAAGGCCACGAAAGCCTTGGCCGCCGTGACGTTACCGGTCGGCTCGATGGACGATCCTAACAGCCAGTTGGGGTTGGCCCATTATCTGGAGCACATGATCCTGATGGGTTCGAAGAAATATCCGGAAGCCGACGGCTTTTCCCTGTTTCTGAATAAAAATGGCGGTAGCCACAACGCCAGTACGGCGCCGTATCGCACGTCATATTATCTGGAAGTGGAGAATGGCGCTTTTGATCAAGCGGTCGATCGTTTGGCCGATGCGCTGGCCGAGCCGTTGCTCGATCCGAAAAATGGCGATAAAGAGCGTCATGCGGTGAATGCCGAACTGGTCATGGCTCGCTCGCGCGATGGAATGCGGATGGCCGGGGTGGACTCCGAAACCCTCAACCCGAAGCACCCGACCTCCCGTTTCTCCGGCGGCAATCTGGAAACCTTGTCGGATAAGCCGGGCAGTGCTTTGCATAGTGAGCTGCGCAAATTCTACCAGCGTTATTATTCGGCCAATATCATGCAAGCGGTATTGTATTCCAATCAGCCACTGGAGCAGATGGCGAAACTGGCAGATACCAGCTTTGGTCGGATTGCCGATCATAAGATCAGCGCACCGCAAGTCACCGTGCCGCTGACCACCGAAAAAGAGGAAGGGATTATCCTGCACTATGTGCCGGTGCAGCCGATTAAAGCGTTACGCATTGATTTTACAATCCCGAATGACAGCGCCGCGTTTCGCAATAAAGTGAACACCTATATCGGTTACATGCTGGATAACCGCAGTCCGGGCACGCTGGCAGATTGGCTACTGCGCCAAGGGCTGGCAGACGGGATCCAAAGCAGTGCCGATCCTATGCTGGCGCGCAATGCCGGTACTTTTAGCATCTATATCTCGCTGACCGATAAAGGGCTGGCCCACCGCGATGAAATTGTGGCCTCGGTATTCCGTTATCTGCGTGAGCTAGAGCAAAAAGGCATTCAGAAGAGCTATTTTGATGAGATTGCCGATGTGCTGATGCTGGATTTTCGTTATCAGTCGATTACGCGCGATATGGGCTATGTGGAGGATTTATCCGATAACATGCTGCGCGTGCCGGTGCAAAATGTACTGAACTCTGGGGTGTTGGCCGATCAGTTTGACCCGAATGCTATCCGCGAGCGTCTGGCGGAGATGACGCCGCAGCATGCGCGGATCTGGTATATCAGCCCACAAGAGCCGCACGATAAAACAGCCTATTTTGTTAATGCGCCGTACTCGGTTAGCCGAATTACGCCCGCACAATTTACCCAGTGGCAGCAGCAGGGCGCCGCACTGAACCTGAAATTGCCAGCGCTTAATCCGTATATTCCGGATGACTTTAGCCTGCAAAAGCCGGTAAAAAGCGAAAATGGGACGCCGATTGCCGTCGTGGCTAAAAATGATCTACAGGCATGGTTAGCGCCGAGCCAATATTTTGCCGATGAGCCAAAAGGGGTGGTGACGCTGGATCTGCGTAACCGGCAGGCTGATGACAGTGCGCGCCATCAGGTGTTGTTTGCACTGACCGATTATCTGGCCAGTTTGTCGCTGGATGAGCTGAGCTATCAGGCGGCCATCGGCGGGATCAGCTTTAACAGCGGTAATGACAATGGGTTGCAAGTCAGTGCTAGTGGCTTTACCCAACATCTGCCAAAGCTGATGTTAGCCTTGCTGCAAGGTTATCGCGACTTTAATCCTACCGCGGCTCAGTTGGCACAAGCTAAAGCTTGGTATCGCGATCGTCTGGACTCGGTCGAGAAGATGCGCGCCTATCAGCAAGCGGTACAGCCACAGCAATCGCTCTCTGCGGTGCCGTATTTTGAGCGCAGTGAGCGTTTGGCACTGCTCGACAGCATCACGCTGGATGAGCTGTTGCAATACCGTAAGCAGTTGCTGCAACAATCTACCCCAGCACTGCTGGCGGTCGGTAACTTCAGTGAAGAGCAGGTGAAAAACTTAGCCGGACAGATCAAATCGCAGCTCCAGACTCAAGGTCAGCAGCCGTGGTATGGCGAAACGGTCGTCGTGAGTCGTGCGCATCACGGTTATCTGGATCGTCGGATTTCGGCTTCGGATTCGGCACTGGCGGCGTTGTATGTGCCGACCGGTTACAGCGAGCGTGACAGTCAGGCGCAAGCGGCGTTGCTAGGACAAATTCTGCAACCGTTGTTCTTCAATCAACTGCGCACCAAAGAGCAGCTGGGTTACGCGGTGTTCAGTTACGCGATGCCGGTTGGCCGTCAATGGGGTCTGAACTTTGTCCTGCAAACGCCAGAGAAAACCCCAGCTTATCTGTTTGAGCGTTATCAGGCGTTCTTTAAACAGGCGGATGCCCGTTTGCAGAGTATGCCGGCCGAGGAGTTTGCTCAGTTTAAAAACTCCCTGCTCAATGAGCTGCGTCAGCCACCACAAACGCTGGATGAAGAAGCGCAGCGCCTGAGTGGCGATTTTAGTCGAGGTAATGCCGCCTTTAATGGTCGCAGTCAGCTGATTGCTGCGTTGGAAAAACTGACTCAGCCACAGGTTTACACCTTCTATCACAATGCCGTGATGCGAGGCACTGGGTTGTCACTGCTGTCACAAGTGCAAGGCGGTAAAGGCAAAGATGGGTTTGCACATCCGGCGCAGTGGAGCGCTGAGGTGTCGGTGTCGGCGTTACAGCAGGCACTGCATAAAATCAGCAACCAAGCTGGGCATTAATTTGCTGGATGGCGGCGGTGATTGATCGCGAACTCGTATTCTTGAACGATAAAAGCCGGCATGTCCGGCTTTTATTTTGCCCGGCTCTCACCGAGTCTGGATCTCATTACATACTATATCACCACATAATAGTGGGGCGGCGCAGATACCGGCGATGTTTAAATGGTCGGCTGCCCCGGATTTTGTGATGTACTTGCGGAATCCGCTTGGCGTAACCGCGGGTCGCACTGGTATCATAACCCACTCATATTGACGTATTTTTTATTTCGCCGTCAGACAGGAATCCAGCATGACTGCGCAACCTCTCAACCCGCTTAGCCTGCCACTGTATGGCGAACGTCTGATTGAAGCGTCCGCCGGTACCGGTAAAACCTACACCATTGCGGCCCTCTATTTACGCCTGTTGCTCGGCTTGGGCGGAGAGGCGGCTTTTACGCGTCCGCTGCGGGTGGATGAGATCTTGGTGGTAACATTTACCGAGGCAGCAACCGGTGAGTTGCGTGAGCGGATCCGCGCCCGGATCCGAGATGGTCGCTTATTGCTGATGCAGATGGTGCAGCAACCGACAATGCGCGAGTCATTGTTGGCGGGCACACAGCAAAAAGATCCCTTGCTGGCACAGATGCTGGCGATTGCACCATCCGAATGTGCCGAGGCGGCGCAAACGTTATTGGCCGCGGAGCGGCAGATGGATGAGGCCGCTATTTATACCATCCATGGTTTTTGTCAGCGGATGTTGACCCAAAATGCGTTTGAGTCCGGCAGCCTGTTTG
>JBOFCH010000005.1:0-4936 GCA_051645985.1 Plesiomonas sp.
TCAACTTGATAACCGGGATAGACCCAGCGTCTTCCACTCTGTTTTGCCCATTCCAGCTGTTTCATCAGCATCGCAACACCCGGTGAATGAGCGCTCAGATCCGGATCAAAAAAGGTGTAGCAGGCACTGAGTGCATCAGGTAATACATCAGTCACTGCAACAGCGACCAGACGATCGTCCAGATACATACAAAGATAAGCCACATCGAGCCACTGACATTCCGCAAAGGATTCAAGCTGTGCTTTATCCGGTGGATACATACTGCCATCGGCGTGACGGGCGCTGATGTATCTGGCATACAGAGTAAAAAACTCGGGCGGTAGTTTATCATAACTTCGCCATGAGGCCGCACTCCAATATTTCATTGCCCGTTTTTGTGAACGGGAGGGGGTGAATTGCAGGGCGCTGATCCGTAGGGATTTACAGGCCGAACACGCTGGACAGTGTGGACGATACAACGATTGTCCGTTACGGCGAAATCCCGCGGTGAGCAAACGGCTGTAACCCTCTGGAGTGAGCCAGTGCTCATCAAGAATAACGCCCACCTGTTCGGTTTCGTCGGGCAAATAACTGCAACGGCTAGTCTGGCTCAGCCAAAGCTGGATGCAGTGCGAGGTTTGTGATTCAGACATAGTGCTTATTTTAGCTTAAAAGAGGTTGTATCAGCCGGAAATATTGCCTGCCGGGCGTGACAAGGCGCGGTGATGGGCTGCCGATTCATCTTCATCGGTAAGGTCAAAACGATATACCAGCTCGCGAGGCTGCCAGAACGGAATGGTGAGGGCCAAAGACTGATGTTGGGTCAATAGCCGCAAAAACGTTTGCCGAGGCAGGCTGACAGCGCCTAATGACGCAAGATGCGGATTCATCACCTGACAGTCGATCAACATGCCTCCGGCCTGACAAAATGCCTGATTGAAGGTCAGCAGCGCTGTTTTGGATGCATTATCCTGTAAGGAGAACATCGATTCGCCACAGAACACTTGTCCAAGCGACAGCCCATACAGGCCCCCGACTAGCTCGTTGTGCTGCCACACCTCAACGGAATGGGCTATCCCCAACCGGTGCAGACGCCGGTAAGCAGCTTGAATTTGCGGTGAAATCCAAGTTTCACCGCTGCGCGCATCCGCACAGTGATGGATCACATCAGCAAAGGCATGATTCAACGTGATCCGAAACGGTGATTTCTTTAGCCATTTACGCATGCTGCGATTGGGCTGTAACTGCGAGGGGAAAAATACCGCACGTGGATCGGGCGACCACCAGAGCACCGGCTCACCCGGACTAAACCACGGGAAAATACCTTTCTGGTAGGCACTGAGCAAGCGCTCCACACTCAGATCGCCACCAAAGGCCAACAGGCCGTTTGGATCGGTGAGCGCCGAGTCTGTCGGCGGAAAATCTGTATTTTCGGCTGAAAGCGCATGTAACCACATGGAAAGTCTCTTGCCTGTATTTATTGTTGTTCTAAACCGCTTGTAGTGCGTAATTAACGGATTGTGGAGCCGATTAACGTGCATGACTAACGTGCATGACTAAGGCGAATGACAGCTTACGTTAACGATAATAGCTGGTTAAATCTGTCAGTGATCATCACAGTAACCATGACCGACTCGTCGCGGCCATGGTTACTGTTAGCATTGATTGCCGATTGTCATTATAAACGCTGGTGTAACTGATAGTAGCGCCCCTGTTGGGCCATCAGTTCACTATGGCTGCCTTGTTCGATAATCTGGCCTTCTTCCATGACACAGATCCGGTCGTACTGATCCAGTCCACTGAGGCGATGGGTTACCGCGATCACCGATTTACCCCGGCTGTGCGTTTCTAGCAGCGTCAGGATTTTTTGCTCGGTATCCGCATCTAAGCCTTCGGTCGGCTCATCGAGCAACATCAATGGCGCATCGTGCAGCAGGGCGCGAGCAATCCCTAGCCTGCGCTGCTCCCCACCGGAGAGCGGTCGGCCACCATCTCCTAGCCACATGTCTAGCCCTTCGCCATCCAACAGCGTATCCAGCCCGACGGCACGCAGCACATCGCTCAGGCGGGCATCGCTAGCTGTGGGGGCACCCAGTAGCAGGTTTTGGCGCAGCGTCGCGCTAAAGATATGCACGCGCTGCGAGACAACTGAAATAGCCTGACGCAATTGGCTTTCCGGTAACTGTCGAATATCGGATTGGCCCAGCATGATTGCGCCATGCTGCGGATCGTAGGCGCGGGTGAGCAAACTGAGTAGAGTCGATTTACCACACCCGGTTTTCCCCAGCAGCGCGATCCGCTCACCGGCGGCCAGTTGCAGATTAACCTCGTGCAGTACCGGTTGCTCAGGGGTGTAACCAAAGGTCACCTGCTGGAGATCCAATTGCACGGCAGGGCGCTCGGTGGCAATGGCTGTCCCGTCTTTGTCATTCGGCTCGGCAACAAACTGTACGGGCGGGGATTGCGAAATCACATCTTGTATCCGTTCCGCGGAGGCCATGACTTGTCCCAGATGCAAAAAAGCGGAGGCTACTGGCGCGAGCGCTTCAAAAGCGGCTAATGTGACGAACACAAACAGCGCCAGCAGTGCACCTGGATGGCTATTCCCACCCACATGTTCTGCCGCTAGCCATAACATCAGAACGGCCGTTAGGCCAGAAGCCAACACCATCAGGCTTTGAGACCATGCCGCCAGTGAGGCCTCTTGTGCCTGACGTTGCTGCCATTGACGCTCGGTGGCATCTAACTGCTCACGCACACGGCGCAGCGCGCCGAATAACACTAGCTCCGCGTTAGCTTGCAGCCATTCCACCAACTGCACCCGATAGCGACTGCGCTGCGCGGTAATATCGCGCCCGACGGGTTTTCCAGCATGGTAGAAAATTACCGGCAGGATCAGCAACAGAGCCAGCATAATGCCGCCCAACGTCAGCGCCAGACGGGTATCTAGCAACGAGAGCAGCAAGGTGGTACTGGCGATCACTACCAGCGCCGAGAGCAGGGGAGAGATCAGGCGCAGATAAATATGATCGAGGGTATCGACATCCGCCACCAAGCGATTTAGCAGCTCAGTACGGCGAAAACGGGCCAGACCTCCCGGTGATAGCGGGATCAACCGGCTAAAGCAAAATACTCGCAGCCGGGTCAGAACGCGAAACGTGGCATCATGGGAAACGACCCGTTCAAAGTAGCGAGTCGCGGTACGGCCAATAGCCAGTCCGCGCACGCCACCGGCAGGGAGCATGTAGTTAAAGGTTCTGGCAGTCAGAGTCACGCCAGCCAGCGCGGAGGCGGCCAGGAACCAGCCAGACAGTGCCAGCAGGCCAATGCTGGCACCTAACGCCAAAATGGACAAGATGATACCGAGGGTCATCCGGATCCAGTGACGGCGGTATAAAACAAGAAATGGCAGTAATACACGCACAGTCAAATCTCCTGATTACGGTTGGCCAGCATGGCGGCAAATGGGCCATCGCTCTGGCTCAGGGTAGCAAACGTCCCCTGTTGAACCAGCTTGCCACTGTCCATCAACCAGATTTGGTGGCAATTACGCACATCTTCTAACCGATGGGTGATCATGAAGGTGGTGCGCGTTTGAGCCGCTTGGGCTAACGCTTGCATCACCCATTGCTCACTGCGGGCATCCAAGCTTGCGGTGGGTTCGTCTAACAGTAAAAACTCACCTTGGCGCAGCAGGGCGCGGGCAACCGCGATACGCTGCGCTTGGCCGACTGACAGTCCTGCCCCTTCATCGCTGACCGGCGTCTCCAGCCCTTGTGGCAGGCGCACGATAAACTCATCGGCATGAGCTGCAATCACCGCGTGTTGTACGTCTTCCACCGAGGCTTGCGGGGCGCCGAGCAGAATATTATCGCGGATAGTGCCTTGCAGCAGACGTGGGTTTTGTCCCACCCATGCCAGATGCGCACGCCAACTTTGCGGGTCTAATTCGCGAAGCTCTTGTCCATTGACTTGTAGCGAGCCACGGTAGGGCAGAAAACCGAGCAGCACATTCATTAACGAGGTTTTCCCTGCGCCACTGCGGCCGACCAATGCAATGTGTTCGCCAGCAAAAATCTGGAAATTGAGAGGGCCTGCCAGCACCGTGCCTTGCGGAGAGAGAATTTCCAGATCTTGCGCCCAGATATGGGGAGTCTCAGATGCCGGAACGGTTGAGTGTTGCTGCGTTTGAGCATGGGGCTGATAAGGTTTATTTCCCTGAGATGGGGTTTGCGCTTCTGCCGACAGGAATTCCACTAGCGTTTCGGCTGCGCCTATGGCTTGCGCTTTGGCATGATAAAAGGTGCCTAAATCACGCAGTGGTTGGAAAAACTCAGGTGCTAAAATCAGAACCAGGAAACCAGCAAATAGGGTAACGCCCTGACTGTAGTGGCCGAAGTTCAGCTCGCCCAGATAGGAGAAACCGAAATAGACCGCTACAATGGCAATTGAAATTGAGGTAAAAAATTCTAGCACGGCGGAAGAGAGGAAGGCCATGTACAGCACTTCCATGGTGCGCTCACGAAAATCCTCCGCATCATGGCGGATGTGATTGACTTCCGCCTGCGCGCGATTAAACAAACGCAAGGTTTCCAGCCCGCGCAGGCGATCGAGAAATGAGCCACTTAAGCGTGCCAGCGCTTGAAAGTTGCGGCGGTTAGCATCGGCCGCCCCCATACCTACTAGCGCCATAAAAAATGGGATCAGTGGCGCGGTGACTAATAAGATCACGCCTGCGGCCCAGTTCACAGGGAAAACGACACACAGCACAATCAGGGGAATGAAGACGGCCAAATACATTTGCGGCAGATAGCGGGCAAAAAAGTCCTGCATATTTTCCACCTGCTCAAGCACCATACTGGCCCAACTGCCTGCTGGTTTTCCGTTAATCCACGCTGGCCCCAGCTTTTCCAACCGGTTAAGTACCAGTGAGCGGATCTGGCGGCGCACCTCCACT
>JBOFCH010000006.1:0-2347 GCA_051645985.1 Plesiomonas sp.
TTCGATGTGCGCTGACTGTACCTGATCGCCATTCATCAACAGGCCTCCCAATTGCTGGAAGCGACGCTTGAGGGCTTGTTGTAAGCGGATCCCCAGCACGGATGGCGGTAGGGTTGGCAGCTCCAGCAGTTGCAGGCCGGTTAGGCGCTCTAACTCGCTGCGCAGGCGGGTGTTCTCTAATCCTAATACCGCCGGCAGGATCACGGTCGTGGCACCTTGTGCGGCGCGCTTAAGCTCCGACGCCAATGGCGCTAAGTCGGTCAGTTGTTCCAATACGCGCGCCACGTTAACGGAGCGAAATTCGCTCGGGTTACGGCGCAGTTGATCCAGTTGTGGCAAAGTCAGCTGACCGGTTAGGATCTGGCAATCTTGGTAGGCTGGGTATTGTTGTAAGGTGGCAGCGGCCATTTCCGGTTGGAAATCATGGAAGCCTTCGATACCAATCAGCGCCAGGGTACCGGTTTGGGTTGGGAGCGGCAGCGGTTGCACCGGCACACTCAACGGTGATAGCCACGTTGGGCGCAAACTGCCGAGCGGGGTCAGGCGCAGATGGTTCTGCTCGGCATTGCCCTGCATATCAATATGGCTTGCTTGCAGCAGCTGCATAAAACTGGCCACATGGCGCGTCATCGCGGCACTACCCATGCGGGTATACGGATGCTGCGGCGCTTGGGTGATCAATTGATCGAGCGCTTGCAGTGGCGCAGCCACGGTCGCGCCATCCGGCAGGCGACTGAGCAGATCCAGCGAGCCGGACGAGAAATTCAAGGCGCACTGACCGGCGCTGATAATGGTGCAGCGTTGACCGGCCGCGGCCAGCTGAATACCGCAGGTCAGGCCGGCCAAACCGGCTCCGATGATGGCAACATCAAACTTCATTGCGGCTCTCCCTGTGGCTGTGTGCTGCGGTGTGGCGACTCGGTGTCCGGCAGGCTGGGTGGAATGTCATCCAGTCCACACAGGCCCTGATACACCCAGCTGGTAAATTCAGATTCACGTAGTGCATCGCCCCACGCAATCGGGCGGATCCCTTTCCAGCGCTCTTCGAGGAAGCTTTGCAACTGGGCGGTGGATTGCTGCGCCGTGGTGGCTTTGAAGCGAGCCATGGCACCGGCGGCGCGGCAGGCACACAGCTCGCCCTGACACGGCCCCATACCGACTCGGGTACGCCGACGCAAATCAATTAAGTTATTCACTTTCAGCTCGTTGACCGCATAACGTACTTCGGCGGCGGTCACTGCTTCACACTCACACACCAGTGAACTGTCGGTGCGATCGGTGGCGGCAAAGCGCGGCGCCCGATCGCCGTGGCGGTAGACCGCTGAGCCGCGTAGCGGAGCAGGCAGGTTGAACAGTTTGGCATGGGTGTCTTCGGTACGCTCTTCGGAGCCCGGCAGTGGGCGGGTGGCCGTCGTACAATCGGCGCTGTGATTAAGCTTGCGACACACCAGATCGGTGGTCCATTCGGCCATCAGGCGGTAAGTCATCAGCTTGCCGCCAGTGATGGTGACAAAACCATCCAGACCATCGCGCTTGGCGTGATCCAGCAATACAATACCGCGGCTGACGTTACGGCCGGACGGATCATTATCGCTGGCCACCAGCGGACGCACTCCGGCATAGGCGCGCAGAATACGGGTGCGGCCCATTACCGGTGCCAGTTTTTCCCCTTCGCGGATCAAAATGTCCACTTCTTCTGGGGTGACGCGCATATCGTCGATGCGATCATAAGGTACGCGGCTGGAGGTGGTGCCAATCAGGGAGATGGTATCGCCCGGCACCAGAATGTCGGCGTCAGCCGGTTTACGGCAGCGGTTGATCACTCGATTATTGATGCGATGCCCCATGATCAGCAGCGCCCCTTTGGCCGGGAACATGCGAATGCTCAGATCGGCATATTCGGCAATGCGCTGCCCCCAGATCCCACCGGCGTTAACCACGATGGCCGCATACACTTCGACGACTTGATGTGTCTGATGGTTGAAAGCGCGCACGCCAATCACTCGCGCACCTTCGCGGATCAGCCCCACCACTTCGCAGTAAGTTAAAACTTGAGTGCCGTGTTCCCGCGCATCCAGCATGTTGGCCGCCGTCAGGCGAAACGGATCGACAGTGCCATCCGGTACGGTGACCGCGCCGAGCAGCGCCGGGTTCACCGAAGGCTCTAAGCGGATCGCCTCTTGTGGCGAAATCGCTTTGGCATCAATACCGGCGGTTTGGCAGGCGCGGATGAAACCGTCTTGAAACGCCAAATCATCTTCCGGCAGGGTAATGAACAAGCCGCCGGTCGGCTCGATACAGTGGCGAGCAATCTTTTTTAAGATCTTGTTTTCACTGATACATTCGC
>JBOFCH010000007.1:0-2310 GCA_051645985.1 Plesiomonas sp.
GATATTATGCGTCGGCTTGATATCGCAGTGGATGTGCTCTCCTGCATGGCAGACACGCAACTTAACAGCTATTTCCAAACACGGATCAGTGCCGATTACTCCCTCGCACAGCGTGCCGATGTGCTGTATGACGCGGTCATGATGCCTGGCGGGCCAAAAGGAACTGATAACCTCACCGCTAACTCACAGGTCATCACTTTCTTACAACGCCATATTCTCGCTAAAAAATATATCTGCGCGCTGTGCTCGTCATCGGCCAAAGTTTTAGCGGCGCACCATTTACTTGCCGGACGCAACTACACCACAGGCGATAAACTGGCAGACAAATTCACCGATGGACATTTCACAGGGGAAAAAGTGGTGGTTGCCGATCACTTTATTACCGGCCGTGGACTCGGGGTAAGCTTCGAATTCGCCTTTACGGTCGCCCACTATTTGTTACAAGGAGCGCCTAAAGTCGCCGCACAAGCCGAGCACATTTACTTTGACTACTGGCGACATCCGTAACTTCCCCTTCTCAATTTGAGTTCACACCTAAACCACCGCAATAACCTTTGACCGGCCCACCAATAGCAACCTCGGCCGGTCTTTTTTATCCAATTAAATTGCACGACTACATTGCACTACAATCACACCACGCCAACATAATCAGCCCAGCGGCAACGCCATGATCACCGCATCTTCACGTCCATCGGCCGTGGGATAGTAATTTTTGCGTCGGCTGACTTCATTAAAACCTTCTGCCTCATACAAGGCGCGCGCAGGGGTGTTCGATTCGCGCACTTCTAACCACAAGGTCAGCACACCTCGCGCTTCTAGGCGCTCAACCAAGGCTTGCAGCAGTGCCCGCCCCAATCCTTGGCCCTGATACCGAGGATCGACCGCCAGATTAAACAACGTTGCCTCGTCCAGCACCGTCTGACAAATCGCAAATCCGGCCAGCCCCTCTGCATGCCGCAACTGCAAGTTCAGGTAACGCTCGCCAAAGTTGTCTTGAAAGGTTTGTTTGCTCCACGGAAAAGCGTGCGCCGCACACTCAATCGGGTAGGCCAGCGCCCACTCTTGGGCCGGCAATTCACAGATATTATAGTTGTTCATAAGTTACGATTTGCTGCCATAGTTGCCGTTTAGCCTGTGAATCCGGCCCAAACTGAGCCAATACCGGTGAGTACAATGCGCGGCAGCCCTCTGGGATCTCCGCCTCACACCCCATCAGCCAAAACCAGCACGGTTGGATGATGCGCACAAATGTAGCCTGCTCCGGTCGAATGCAACAGACTTGCGCAGCCGTCACCTGCAAGGTATTTAGCACGTCCTGACATAAGCGCACACTCAGTGCCGGCGGTTGCTCCGCCACAATCACCAGACGGATATGCGGGCCGACCGCTACCGACACATCCCCCAGCAATAAAGAAGGATGCCGCAACTGCCACTGGGTGATCCCCATTTGCTCTAATATCCAGTCTCGTCTTGTCACCATACGCCTTACGATCATGCCATCTTGAAAGAATAATAGGGTAACAGACCTTCCGTAGCAGTCACAGCACCGGCAAGATCCTTTATACTGGCGTTTTGTCCCTGAAATTCGAGAAAACACCATGCTGTGCGCTGCCAGTGAAGTTCTGCAACGTCATGAAGATGAATTTGCCACCCGCCACGTGCTGTTTGCTGGCGATCTGCAAGATGAATATTGCCTGCATATGCCAGCGGCTTCACGCCGGGTACATACCGCCCACTACGCCCGCCTGCTGAGTCTACGCCCGCGTCTCGGTGATGCCATCACCTATGGTATTGCCGCCGACGCTGACTGGCTGGCCGGAACCGATACCCTCATCTATTACTGGCCGAAAACCAAGCAAGAAGCCCTGATGCAACTCAGCCAACTGTGCAGCGTCTTGCCAATCGGCTGCGACATTTTTATTGTCGGGGAAAACCGAGTCGGCGTGCGCTCAGCAGAGAGCCAGCTCAGCACCTACGGCAACGTTCACAAGATTGACTCGGCCCGTCGCTGCGGTCTGTACCACCTGCAACTGACGGCCCAAACGCCTTTTGCCCTGGATGACTGGTGGTACAGCTATGCGCTGAACAACCTGACCATTCGCGCCCTGACCGGCGTGTTTAGCAGTGGCGAATTGGATACCGGCACCCGTTTGCTGCTCTCTACTTTTAGCAAACCACACCACGGCCGAGCGCTGGATGTCGGTTGCGGAGCCGGCGTAATCGGTGCCCATCTGGCCCAACAATCCCCTGACCTGCACGTCACCATGAGCGACATCAATGCCATGGCGGTGGAATCGGCTCGTGTCACCT
>JBOFCH010000008.1:0-1621 GCA_051645985.1 Plesiomonas sp.
CCGGCCGTACCGGAGACGGTACGCGATAAAGCGGCCTATGCCGCCGCCAATCTGTTAATGAGTGACATCAGCACGGATTAGGAACCTCATCATGACCAATGACTATCAGCCCATCTCATGCACTATCTATGATCTTTTGGAACTGGCCTGTATGCACCATTACACGCTGCATATCACGCAAAAATCCGGCGACGTGATTGAAGGTACGGCGATGGACATGCAGATTGAGAACCATCAGGAATTTATTCTGTTGCAACTGGCGGACGGTCATCAGATCCGGCTACGGCTAGATAGTCTGCATGCAGTCAGCCACGAGCGCTTTGGCGTGCAATATCTGGATTGAGTCAACACCTGACATCAGCCCATTTACGGCCAATAAGGTAAGACAGTACAACCAGCAAAAACCATTGCGCCGGTATCATGGCCGGCGCAATTCGTAGAAGTTAGGCGTTTAACAGAGCCAAGGCTTGGCCCAATAAATTTGCCATTGCGGTTGATCCGGTTGTGGTTGGCCGTCTTTAGTTACAAATACCCCAAAAGCGGCAATCAAGGTTTCGCCATAAAACAACATCGGAGTGCGGTCACGCAGCCACGGAGGAATGCCGCGCTCCTGCCAGATTTTTTTGATCTGTCGCGAACCATTACGACCGACGATATGAAAACGCCCCTGCGCGCGAAAACGCACGCTAACAAACTCGGCCGGTAGAGGGGCGCGCACGCTCAAACCACCCTCTTGCAGCCGCAATTCACCGAGGTTATCCGGTAACACTAACGGACGCAAACCATCCCACATCTGTACCGAGTCACCCAGCGAGCACATGGTCGGCAACAGATACAAACGCTGCTTGAAACGACGCACCTGCCACTGCTGAATATTCAGCACCGGCTCCGCATCTTGGCGCGCCATAGCTACCTGATACCACAAGCTCTGCAACTGCTCACGCGATGGCATCAGCACGCCCAAACAGGCAAACCAGCGGCGCAAAATCGCTTGGCGTTTCACTTCGCTCATCTGCTGCAAACCAACGATGTCGATGGACTCATCATCATCCAGTAAGGTCTGCAAAGACTCCATCAACAGCTCATCCAGCAGCTCTTCTTGCTCGCCGCACAGCGCAGCACTCCGAGCCACGGCTTCGCCAAAGTGTGGCCAGCGTGCGGTCAACGCCGGGATCACTTGCAAGCGCAAGAAGTTGCGGTCAAAGCGCGGATCGCTGTTACTGTCATCCTCAACCCAACGTAGCTGATGTAAGGCGGCATAGGCTTCTATCTCGGCCCGCGAAATGTGCAGCAATGGACGTAGCTGCTGCCCACGCATAAACGGCATCCGCGTCGTCATCGCCGCCAATCCCGCCGGGCCACTGCCCCGTTTGAGTGCCAGCAACACCGTTTCGCACTGATCATCCAAATGCTGAGCGGTGACTAGACTCTCACCCGCCTCCAGCCGCGAGCCAATCGCGTGGTAACGGGCGTCACGCGCCGAAGCTTCCAGACTGATATGGGCTTTTTTCACCTGTACCCGAACCACATCCAGCGGGATCTGCCACTGCGCACACTGCTGCTCGCAATGCAGCGCCCATTCATCGGCAAAACGGCTGAGACCGTGGTGCACATGCACCGC
>JBOFCH010000009.1:0-2510 GCA_051645985.1 Plesiomonas sp.
GACGCCGAACCCGGCTGCTCATTCACGTTACTGCGAAAATCGCCTTTGCACAGTGCGTGATCTTTAAAGTAACCGTACGTACCGGATACGGAGTTACGGCCGTACAGTTGGATATCTTTGTTCGCCAGCTCACCGGCAACACCCAGTTGACCCCAGCGCGTGATTTGCTCGTTACCGCCACACTTCAGGGTCGAAGAGTAGATAGCATCCAGCTGTTCAAAGTTCAGCCCCTTGATAGGGTTGTCTTTGTTGACGAACACGGCCAGCGCATCAATCGCAACAGGTACGCCGATTGGCTGATAACCAAACTTTTTCTCAAAGGCTTCAATTTCCTTGCCTTTCATTTTACGGCTCATTGGGCCAAGCTGTGCCGTCCCTTCTGTCAGCGCCGGAGGCGCAGTAGAAGAGCCTGCGGCCTGAACCTGAATGTTCACATTTGGATATTCGCGCTTAAACTGCTCTGCCCATAAAGTCATCAGGTTAGCCAGGGTATCAGAACCCACTGAAGACAGGTTGCCAGACACACCGCTGACTTTTTTATATTCAGGTAAACTGCTGTCTACTGCGGCATAAGTACTGCTAGCAAAAGACGCCATCAGAGTGAAACCTAATGCGCTTACCAGGGTTTTTACTTTCATGCACTCTCTCCGTAAAACGGTCCTTCGTGGAAGTCGCAGCCAGTATCCGGCTCGTTGATGACAGTTTTATCGCCAAATAATGACAGTTAAATGACAATACCCGGTTTATTTTGCAACTGTCACCGCGCAGACACAAAAATGCCCGCACTCGGCGGGCAAGGATTTAAGTGGCCAACTCAATGTGCTAACAGCGCTTCACGCACCACCAGCGAACGCGGTAGAACGAACGAGAACAGGCTACCCTCGCCAACCGTGCTTTGAATATCCAAACGACTGTCATGATGGATCAGCGCATGTTTCACGATAGCCAATCCCAATCCGCTGCCACCAGTTTTACGCGAGCGCGCCTTGTCAACTCGATAAAAACGCTCGGTTAGCCGGCCTAAGTGATTCGCCGGGATCCCCGGCCCATTATCGCGCACTTCAAAGCAAGCCCCAGCGGGGGTGGCGCGCCAACGCACCTGAATAGCGGTGCCATCTGGTGTATGGTTGATGGCGTTATACACCAGATTAGACACTGCGCTGCGAAGCTGCTCACTGTCACCGTATACCAAAAGCTGTTTATCCACCGCAAAACTGACCTGATGGGTCTGACTAAGGGCGGCAGCCTCATGCTCTAACTGCTGTAACATGACCGGGATATTGACCGGCTCGCTCAGGTTAATTTCCGGCGCGGCCTCGATCCGCGACAACGTCAGGATCTGCTCCACCAGCGCTTCCATACGCCGCGTCTGCTCTAACATGGTACTGTGCGCCTTGGCCCACAGCGCCGGATCGAGATCGTCATCCAGCATCTCCAGATAGCCTTGTAAGACGGTCAATGGGGTGCGCAACTCATGACTGACGTTGGCAAAAAAGTTGCGCCGCATGCCCTCTAGCTGACGCATTTTACTGATATCTCGGGCGGCAATCAGTAATTGCCCCTCGCTGTACGGCATGACGCGCAGCTCGACGTAACGCTCGTGGTTAGCTGGTGAGGGGATCACCAAGGCTTTGCTAAAATTTTGCGTTTGCAGATACGCCGCGAAATCCGGATTACGTACCAGATTTAAAATATGCTGCCCACTGTCTTCTGGCCAATGAAAACCCAGCATGTGCTGCGCCAGTTTGTTACACCAGAAAATGCTGCCTTCTTCGGTACACACCACCACCGCATCGGGCAGTGATTCGGCACCACTGCGAAAACGGCGGATCAGGGTCGCCAGCTCGCGCCGCCGCCGCCGGTTACGCTGCTGCAAACGGTAAATCCCATTAAACAGCGGCCCCCAGCTACCACGACTGGTGGGCGGCGTCATGCTCTTGTCCACCCATAACCAACTGGATAACTTCAACTGGTTATAAAAATGCCACAACAGCGCCAGCACAGAAGCGGCCAGCAATAATTCAAGGTAATGACCTAAAATCAGCCCAGCAACCAGCGCTGGGATATAAAAAAACGCCAGCTCGCGCGCCAGCGTTTTCCATGACAAACGTTCAACCATGGGGTACTCCATATCTCCACACTGACGTTTTCAGTCAGGGAGGGGCCGCGCAGTAGCAGGTTATTATAGCCCTGCTACTCAATACCGAGTCGAAAAACGGTAGCCGGAGCCACGCACTGTCTGAATCAAGCGGTCATGTCCGCTGCCTTCTAACGCCTTACGTAGGCGCCGGATATGCACATCGACCGTGCGGTCTTCTACGTACACATTGGTGCCCCAGACATTATTGAGGAGTTGTTCGCGGCTGTATACCCGCTCCTGATGCGTCATGAAGAAATGCAGCATCTTGAACTCGGTCGGCCCCATATCCAACGGCTGCTCTCCAGCGGTCACCCGATGAGAAATCGGATCGAGACGCAGCCCCTGCACATCAATCACTTCTTCAACCGAC
>JBOFCH010000010.1:0-4391 GCA_051645985.1 Plesiomonas sp.
TGGCAACCAGCTCCGCATTATTCACCAACGGGCCAGAGTTACCTTTCATCACGCGGATCGGCATCATATCTGGTGATACCCCTGCTGCGGTTGCAACGCCCTGACTGATTTGGTCAATCCGCTTTATCATCTGCTCACGAACGTCTGGCGTAAACCAACGCAGGTTGAGTCTCAACGTAGCGCTATCCGGGATAACATTATTATCGCGGCCAGCATCAATCGAGCCGACAGTGAGTACCGCCGATGCCTGCGGATCTAAGGTTCGGCTGACCACGGTTTGATAAGCCAATACGGCCTGCGCGGCCATAACCACCGGATCCAATGTCATTTGCGGGGTTGAACCGTGACCGCCAATGCCTTTAAACGTCACATCCAGCTGATCAACACCGGCCATGCGTACGCCCGGAGCGCTGGCAATCATCCCGACCGGGCCAGGAACGGTATGCGCGCCAAATGCATAATCCGGTTTTGGAAAACCGCGTTGCCACAGTTTGTCATCAACCATGCTTTGCGCACCAAGGCCAACTTCTTCCGCCGGCTGTGCGTATACCACTAGCGTACCGGACCAGCTGTCTTTCAGCTCACTCATCACTTTGGCCATACCCAACAGCCAAGTAACATGGGCGTCATGACCACAGGCATGCATCACATCCACTTCGCTACCATCAGGTTGGCGCTGTTTATTTTTAGCCGCATAGGGCAAGCCGGTCGCTTCACGTACGGCATTGGCATCCATATCCGCACGATACCAGACCGTTGGGCCAACACCGTTTTTCAATACCCCGACAACACCGGTTTTACCGATCCCTTCCGTTACGGTAAAGCCCAGTTTTTTCAGCTCCGCACTAACGATGGCGGCAGTGCGATTTTCCGTAAATGCCAGTTCTGGATGTTGATGCAGATCTTTGTACATGTCGGTCAGACGCGTGCTATCTGCCGCTACCGCTTGATTTACTTTATCCAGCAAGGCCGATGGCAGTGCGGTAGCCGGAGTCTCCGGTGAGCTTGGCGACGCAGCGTGTAAACTGGCCGAGACAATCAGCCCGGCCAACGCCGTCCCCAAAATGGTTTTACGTGAACGGAATAATCCCATTTTCTCTCTTTCTCCGCTTGCGTGACAGCCGCGGGTGCGGAACATCACGTGATGATGAGTTCAGCCATGATGAAATGCACCGGCTGAACATGGCATAAACAAACATCAGAAAGATCCAGCATCCTAGCCGATCAGCACGACTCTCCCCGTCTAATGCCGAGCACGACCAAACCACAGATCCAGCTTTTGCGTTGCTGTATTTTTCACGTCGTCATCCAAATACAGTGATACTGACAATAACGCCGACGCCAAAATGCTTAGATCGTCACTGTAGCCAATACCGGGAATGAAATCCGGGATGGCATCCAGTGGCAAAACGAAATAGGCCAACGCAGCATAGATTGCGGTTTTAGCCCATTTGGGTGTATCTGGTTTTTGGGCGGTGTAATAAAGCCACAGCGCTTTTTCCAACAGGCTGTAACCGGCTTTCTTAGCGACCGCTTTCAATTTGTGCCAAAAACGACGTTCGTTAAATTCTTCGGCGCTGGTGTACGCTTCCAGTACCGGCTGGCCCACAGAATGTGGCACCGAGCCGGAAGATGCGTTGTTCCGTAATTTTAGCCAATGCTGCTTTACCATAGCGCGGGTCGTACCTCATGTGCGGTGTTCACATAGTCAGTATGCCTGATTTTCTGCTACGGTATGGACTTGTCATGCGGTTTCTACCGCTAAAAACTGAGCCATTGTTTGGTGGCGAGGATGTGCTTCTAGTCGCGCCAGCCACGCTTGAATGTGTGGGTAATCCCCTAAATTGAATCCCCCTTCATCGGCTACGTGGGTGTAGGCGTATAAACTGATGTCGGCCAAGGTATAATGCTCACCGGCCAAATATGGGGTGTGAGCCAATTGCTGCTCCATCACAGACAACGCGTCCCGACCTTTGAGTTGCAACGCGTGATACTCATCACGACGGTGATCCGGCATATTCAGGTAACGAGCGATAAAACGTGCCACTGCAATGCATGGCTCGTGACTGTACTGTTCGAAAAATTGCCACTGCAATACACGTGCTTGCGCCAATGTTGTCTCTGGAAGCAGCGACGAGCCTTGGGCCAAATAGTGTAAGATGGCATTAGATTCCGACAGACATTCGCCGGATGCTAGTTGTACACAGGGAATTTTACCGGCCGGGTTTTTCGCCAAAAAGGCATCTGTACGCGTTTCCCCGCGCAGCACATCGACATGCTGCCAATGGTGTGGAATAGCGAGCAGATGTAATAACAATTTAACTTTGTAGCAGTTGCCGGAAAGCAGATCGCCATAAACCGTAACCATGTCTTATCCTTGACATAAAGTAACAATCCCCCTCAAACACTAACAAGTCAGTTACATAAAAGCCAGCCAGAATTTCTTTCGTGCCCATTTTGACGCACAGGTGTTTTTTTAAGCCATGAAGGAGCATGAAAAAGTTACGATGTGCCCTGCGCCGAAGGCGCGACAAGGAAAGAAGATGCACACATTTAGTATGATGACTTAAATAAAGAGTTCACAGGCGGCCAAACGCTGGGTAGAACATCCGGGATCACATCGGCATAACGCTCCACGGCTTCAATCTGTAACGGCATAAACGTGGAATAAATGACATCGACATCCGCACTCTGCATTGGGCGATCAAAGCGGCGACGCCAACGCGCATCCACTTCCGGTAAGCGCCCCACTGCGGCGATGTGATCCCATTTTCCCAACCCCATCGGTTGACGCGCTTCGGCCAGTGAGACGGGAAAATCAAAAGCGTGCTCAAACGCCTTCATGAAGATAGCCGTTGGCGCAAATGAGCCAAAATCCACCACCGTACCGGCCCAATCCAACACTAATCCTTTTACCTGTGACATACGCATCCCCTTAATGTAATGATCCTGTTCGGCCGTTTTATGCCAAGCCATGTTGTAATTCATGATGTTGCAATTCACGGACAGAGCCGCATATCACTCAGTACTCACCAATAGCGAAAGGGGAATGGCACGCGCAATCGCTTGTAATAAACCTCGGATATCGGCCTCATGGACATCACCAATTGTTCCTATTCGAAAGTAATCGGCCTGTGAAACTTTACCGGGATAAATCACGAATCCCTGTGCTTTCAATGCCTGATAAAAGTCAGCAAAACGATAGTCGGGGCTGGCAGGAGAATAAAAGGCAGTGATCACGGGCGAATGTAACGCTGTCGGCAGCAAGGGAACAAACCCCAATGTCTGCATTCCCTGCACTAACAACTGTTGATTTCGACAATAACGTTGATAGCGAGCGCTAATCCCACCTTCGAGTGTTAACTCATGTAACGCCTGTGCTAAAGCCAGTACCGTATGCGTCGGGGAGGTAAAACGCCACTTGCCGTGCTGGGTTTCCATGGTATGCCATTGAGCATACAGATCTAACGCCAATGAGCGAGCTTGGCCACGGCAACGCTGCAAGGCCCCACGCTCCGCAATCACAAAACCAAACCCCGGCACGCCCTGCAAACACTTATTGGCCGAACTAATCAAAAAGTGAATGCCTAGCTCCTCCATATCCAGTGGGATCCCGCCAAAATTGCTCATGGCATCGACAATCAGGCACAGCTGATGTTGGCGACACAACGCGGCCACCGCGGACAATGGATTGAGCATACCTGTGGTGGTTTCGCAGTGCACCATCGCCAAATGGGTTATCCCCGAGTGACAACGTAACAAATCATCAATCTGCGTGATCTCGGGAGCCGCAGTTTCACCACAACGATACATATAATGTGACAATCCCAAGATCTGCGCGATTTCCGCCATCCGTTCGCCATAAGCGCCGTTACAGATAATCAGTACACAATCCTGCGCACCAATGGCTGATCCCAGTACACTTTCCACCACATAAGGGCCAGAACCTTGCAGTAAAACGGAGGTAAAGCGCTCCGGCGCTTGTGGCGCCGCCAGTGTCGTCAGTGTATGGCGGATAGGCTTGTACCACGCCCTGATTGTAATCCGCATCCCAAGTGCAACTGTCGTACAGCATCGCCTCTTTCACTGTCGCGGTGGTGGTGAGTGGCCCCGGCGTTAACAGCAGATATTCGGCTGCCACAGCGTGAGCGCGGTGAGGGTACTCTCCGTTTTGGCTCTCATGGTGATTCATCTTGCTATCCTCTGAAATTATGCGCAGGACTACATCCGGCCGTTTGACACTTGCATCACCACACGGATACAGCTTGTGTCTGTGTGATGCCATGTTGGCGCATAACACAAGGCAATGACCGACAAAACTTTAACTGGTATATACCAGATTGGATTTATTGTGCGGGGAGTTAGCGTAAAGATCAAAGGGGGAGGCACCA
>JBOFCH010000011.1:0-8793 GCA_051645985.1 Plesiomonas sp.
GGATGTGCAGCATTGGTGGGTCGTGGTGACGACGGTACTGCTGACCTCGATAGTCTTTGCGCTGGGAGGTCTGATTAATGCGGTATATGCGCGCACCTTTGATGACATCAGCATCATTCCGACTTTTGTTCTAACCCCACTGACTTATCTGGGCGGCGTATTTTACTCGCTGACTCTGCTGCCACCGTTCTGGCAAGGGGTATCACGTTTGAACCCGATTGTGTACATGATCAGCGGATTTCGTGAGGGCTTCCTCGGGATCTCCGATGTGGGTCTGCCGATGACATTCGGGGTATTGCTGATGTTTGTGTTTGGTCTGTACCTGTTTGCGTGGTCTTTGATTTCTCGTGGCGTGGGGCTACGTAGCTAATCATTAGGATTCAGCCAGTAAAACGCCGCGCAGGCGGTACTCTGCGTGGCGCGGTGGGTGGTTACTGGCAGTGAGTGCATACATCCCGCCCAGCGGTTTTTGCTGTGGCGGGATGTGTCGTTATTGGGCGTGGCTCAGCTGGTAAGAAACCACACTTAAGCCAACCCCAAGCAGCTGACGACCCGATTCCGCCCCTGCTGTTTGGCACGGTACATGGCTTGATCGGCCCGGTGCAGTGCCGACGGTAAGCTCTCTTGCGCCTGTTTGGCGATGATCCCAATACTGACGGTCACCGGCTCGCCGTGGGCAAAGCCGTGTCGTGCGACCTGCTGACACAGATGCTTGGCGTGTTGTTCGACTTGCGCCATCGTGCCGCCACGCAGGGCGATAATAAACTCCTCACCGCCCCAGCGGGCAATCATGGCCCGCTCTGGCATATGCTGGCGCAGCAAATCGGCGATGGTTGCCAGTACCTGATCGCCGCAGTGATGGCCGAACTTATCATTAATCTTCTTAAAATGATCGATATCGATAAACAGCAGGCACAACTCGCCAGTGTGAGCTTGGTGATGTGGCCAGAGGCTATCGAGGTGTTTTTGCGCCCAGCCACGGTTGTATAAGTGGGTCAGTGGATCTTCGCTAGCCAGTTTGGCCGCGTGGCGCAGTGCATGCTTCAGGGCTTGGGTTTTATTATTAATCCGCCACTGCATGAGTGTCCGGTGTGCCAGATTTTCTTCTTGCATCTGGCCGAGCATCAGTAGTGGTAAGCCAATGGAGAGGATCAGAATGGCCCAGTAGGCCAGCCGGTGGCTATCGCCAGAAAGCGCGTGAAACAACAAATTATGTGACGAGAGCGTCAGCCCTTCCAGACCAAGGATAAACACACACAGCGTTGCGCCCAGATAGCGAAATTGCAATACCAGCCAGATAGTGATCACGAAGATCAACACACTGAAAATCGGGTGGTAAATGGCTAATAGCAGGGGCAAGGGCAGCAATAACCAACCCAGGTAATGCACCCATTTCACACTCAATCGTCGGTACTTCCTTAACATCAAGGTATACAGCAGCGGTACCAGCAAAAAAATACCGAGAGTATTATTTAATCCCTGCGTCAGGATATAGAACAGCCACGTTAGCTCATTTTCGGTGGTGGTTAGCTGGCGGCGCTGGGCGATAAAAACACAGCCTAGCAACGCGGAGCTGAGAAAAGGCACGGTGCAGCACATCAGGGTAAAACGGAGCAACATCGGCTGGCTCCAACGGGTCCAGACTTTGGCTGGGATCCGCCAGACGCGAAAGCCTAGCCAAGCCTCCAAGCAATCGATGAGACTGGCCACGATACTGGACGAGAGACTCTGCCAGAGTTCAGTCAGCCCTTCACGAAAGGAGTCGATATTTTGTACGTTAAATTGCAGATATAAGATTTGCCGGTCGGGGCTGAGCAGAGAATAGTAGCCATTGACAGCAAAAGAGGCACAGAAAATCCACGGTAGGGCGCGCTTACCGTAGCGGCAGTACATCAATAATCCAATTCCCGCCGGTAACCACAACAGGGCCAGACTTCTCGGCGCAAGCTCTGTCAGTTGTATGCTCAGGTAGCCAAGGCCAATATAACTGGTGGTCCAAGCGAGCAGTGCCAGATGGGTAACATTAGGGGGACGGGGCATAAATAACAAGTGTAATAACTATAAATGACTATATTACATTACTCTAAGTCAAATTCAGTGGTTTGCTTTAATTTGTGCCACTTATTTGTAGTTTCATTGCAGTAATTGGTTATTTTCTGGGAGTTAACTCTTACTTTTCGGGTAGATTGAGGATTTTATTTTTTGGCTTTTAAGAAATCAGGACATCAGAAAATAAAGAGACGTTACCGGTAAGAACGCATCCCCACCAGGGTTGGGGATGCGCTGGGTACGTTCAGGGCAAGGGGCGTGCCGGTAAATAGGAGTGCCTGCCAAGAGGATCAGGCAACTTGAACCGGAATGGCCCGCGCCTGACGTTGCAGATTATTATGCTGGTCAAAATACGCGACCATCGGTTTGTGGCGGCGAGCTTCTTCATCACTGACTTGCACATAGGCGCAGATAATCAGCAGATCACCGACACTGGCTTTATGGGCGGCCGCACCGTTAACCGAAATGATTTTTGAGCCGCGCTCGGCGGCAATCGCGTAAGTGGAAAAGCGCTCGCCATTGGTCACGTTATACAGATCAATGGCTTCATATTCTAAGATCCCGGCAGCTTCCAGAAAATCCACATCGATGGCGCAGGAGCCTTCATAATGCAGATCGGCCTGAGTCACAGTGACGCGATGCAGTTTGCCGCGCAGCATAGTTCGTTGCATAACTCTCAATCCTTTGTACGACTGACTGGCTGTACTGGTGTGTTGAGGTGCATGTGCAATCCCGTTAGTGCGTGGAGCGCACATTGGCAAAGCACAGGCTGTGCCACGGATCCCACACATGCACACCGCGCTGTACGCCACACGGCAAGGCGGCGCGGATCGTACAGCTTTTAACCAGCTCACTATTCCCTAATCAGGGGTGAATGTCCACTACCATATTATCGATTAGGCGGGCTTTACCCAGCCACGCGGCCATCAGCAGAACCGCTTGCTGGCTGTGCTCATCGAGTGGTTGTAATGTGTGTGCATCGCGGATAAACAGTTCATCGGCACGCAATCCAGCGTGTGCCAGTGCTTGTTTGCCGTCCGTGATGATCCGCTCGCTGGCATGTGGATCACGCTGCAACTCAGCGGCCATTTGCTGCATCACACGGTACAGAGCCGGCGCTTTGGCACGCTCTTCGGCGCTGAGATAACCGTTACGGGAGCTGAGCGCCAGACCATCGTCGGCGCGCACGGTAGGCACCCCGACAATTTCAATATCAAAGGCCAGATCAGCCACCATCTGACGGATCAGTGCCAGCTGTTGGTAATCTTTTTGCCCGAAGCAGGCGACATCCGGTTGTACTAAATGGAATAGGGTACTGACGACGGTGGCGACGCCGCGAAAATGCCCAGGGCGGCAGGCGCCTTCCAGAATGCCAGAAATCGTCGGTACGTCGACAATCGCTTGATTGTGCATACCGCGCGGATACAGCGCGCTGGCCTCTGGCGTAAACACCGCATGTACTCCGGCTGCGCGCAGTTTGGCGCAATCTTGCTCCAGTGTCCGTGGGTAGTTAGCCAGATCGTTGGCATTATCAAATTGCAGTGGATTGACGAAGATACTGGCAATCACCACATCGGCGCGGGCTGCGGCTTCGCGCATCAGGGTGAGATGGCCATCGTGCAGGTTACCCATGGTCGGTACGAAGGCAATTCGTTGGCCGCTACTTTTCAGGCGGCGGATCTCCCGACGTAGGATCAGGGGCGTTTCAATGATCAACATGGTGTTCTCCTTCACCTCCACGCGTTACCCCAAGACAGCGGCGCGGGCTGCCATCGACGATAACGGCGTGTCACTATTCGCTATATTAACAACTAACAACGCATCAATAGTTGGCTATCACGAGCTGGGTATCGATCGGGGTCCGGCTCAGTTAAAGGTGTGCTCAGCGGCGGGGAACAGCGATTGCTCCACCTCACTGACGTACTGGCGGATCGCTTGGCGAATATCACCGGTTTCGGCCAGATAGTTTTTGGAGAATTTAGGCATGTAGTTGGCGGAGATCCCCAGCGCATCGTGCATGACTAAGATCTGGCCATCGGTACTGATCCCGGCTCCAATCCCGATCACGGGGATCTGTAAGCGCCGCGAAATCTCTTCGGCTAGCGCGGCAGGAACGCATTCGAGCACCAACATCTGGGCACCGGCTTGTTGCAGCATCAGGGCATCGTGCAGGATCTGCTCGGCGGCTTCAGCGTTGCGTCCTTGCACTTTGTAGCCGCCAATTAAGTTGACTGATTGTGGCGTCAGTCCGAGGTGCGCGCACACCGGGACGGCGCGCTCGGTTAAGATCCGTACCGTATCGGTTAGCCAGCTGCCCCCTTCGAGTTTGACCATGTTGGCACCGGCTTGCATCAAGCGAGCCGCATTGTGACAGGCTTGCTCCGGGGTGGCGTAACTCATGAATGGCATATCGGCCAGCAGCAGGCACTCAGGCGCTCCGCGGCGAACACAGCGGGTGTGGTAGGCTATCTCCTCCACGGTCACCGGTAGGGTATCTTCTTGGCCTTGCAGTACCATGCCGAGGGAATCACCGACCAGCATCACAGGGATACCCTGTTCGGCGAACAGCTTGGCAAAACTGGCATCGTAAGCGGTAATGGAAGCGAACTTGCGCCCTTCCTGCTTCCACTGACGCAGGTGGGTGAGTGTGATCTTACTCATGCAGACCCTTCTTCTGTTGTGTGAACATCATTGTCCAAGTTTCCCATTGACATGGGCTTGACGCTGGCGGCGTCGAATCAGGCGTCCTGCCAGCGCTCCAGATTGTTCCTTGCCACTTGCTTGACCCACTGCTCTAAGGTGCTACCGTCTGGCAAAATCAGCGTTGGTGCGATTTCGGCCAGCGGGTAGAGCACAAACTCACGGCTGCGCATGCCATAGTGCGGGATGGTCAGGTTGGGGTGGTCTATCTGCTGGTCACCGTACAGCAGAATATCCAGATCCAAGGTGCGTGGCCCCCAACGTTCGGCTTTACGCACCCGGCCATGGTGTAATTCAATCTGCTGAGTGGCGTCCAGCAGTGCTAGTGGGGCGAGCTGGGTATCCAGCGCCGCCACAGCATTGATGTAATCCGGTTGATCCTGTGGCCCCATCGGTTTGCTACGATAGAGGCCAGATACCGCCACCAAACGACTGTCCGGCAAGGCGGCTAGGGCTTGGATGGCCGAGCGGGCCTGTTGCACCGGCTCGACCAGATTACTGCCTATAGCGATATAGGTTCGGATCATTCCGCCGCTCTCTTGGCGTTCGAGGCGGGTCGGCGACGACGGAAGTGTGGCCGGCGAGGTCGACGCGGTTTATCACTGCTACCGCCCTCACGGCCAAGATCACGCATCAGGTCGTTGCGCTGATCGCCATTGCTGGTTTGGAAATCGGCCCACCACTGCACCAAGGTTTGCAATTCGCGCCCTTCCAGACCGGCCCGCAGCTCCAGCAGATCGAAACCGGCCCGGAATTTCGGGTGCTCCAGCAGGCGCAGGGCTTTTTTGCCCTGACGGCGTGGCAGGCGCAGTTGCAGCATCCAGATGTCACGGATTAAGGTGGTCAGGCGGCGTGGGATCGCCAGAGTCTTGCACTGCTCATCCAAAATGTCATTCATGGCCAGCATGAAGGCATCGTAGTAAGTCAGCCCGCTTTCGTGGGCGATTTCATGTGCGCGTTCGGCCAGTGGGTACCACAGCATACAGGCGAACAAGAAGGCCGGATTAACCCGCTTGCCTTCTTGGATCCGCACATCGGTGTTGTGCAGCACGCGCTCCAGCATTCGTTCCAGCTGACTGTCTTCGTGTTGGGTAAAACCGGCCGCAATGGTTGGGAATAGCTGCTGGAACAGGTTGTATTGCCGCAGCAGCTTGTAAGTTTGCAGACCGTAACCGGCTTGCAGCAGCTTGAGCGCTTCTTCGAACAGACGCGCCGGTGGAATGCCGTGCAGCAGGTAAGCCAGCTCCGGGATCGGATCGGCGGTTTCCGGCGTTAACGTCATCTCCAGTTTGACGGCAAAACGGACGGCCCGCAGCATCCGCACCGGATCTTCACGGTAGCGGGTTTGCGGATCGCCAATCAGGCGCAGTACCCGGTTGTGCAAGTCTTCCACGCCGTTGGCGTAGTCACGGATACTGAAATCGGCGATGTTGTAGTACAGGCCGTTGACGGTGAAATCGCGGCGCTGGGCATCTTCGTCGATGTTGCCATAGACGTTGTCGCGCAGCAGCATGCCGCCATCGGACTGGGTGGATTGCTGCGGTTGCAGATCGTCTTCCGCTTCTTCGTGGCTATGATGGCCACGGAAGGTTGCCACTTCGATCACCTCTTCGCCAAACAGCACGTGAGCCAGCCGGAAACGGCGGCCAACCAGTCGGCAGTTTCGGAACAGGCGACGGACTTGCTCAGGAGTGGCGTTGGTGGAGACGTCAAAATCCTTCGGATGTTTGCCGAGCAGCAGATCACGCACGCCACCACCGACCAAATAGGCGTCATAACCCGCTTTATGCAGGCGGTACAGCACTTTCAGTGCATTTTCACTGATGTCTTTGCGTGAAATTCCGTGGTGCTCGCGCGGAATAATGATTGGGCCTGTCTGTTTGACTGAAGTCTCAGCCGCTGGCGTGTCTGGCTGTCCGAGCACTTTACGACAGAAATTGGCTACGCGTGTAAAAATGGTACACCTCACAAGGGTTTATACCGCCCACCGGATCGGCACCGCGCTCAGGCTGGTGCAGCAGATCTCACAGTGCGGCGGCAACGCAAAAAACCGTACAGGCCGTGATCATGACGGCTACGGTCAGTAATTGTGGCTAATAATAACGCAGCCCCCGCCAATTGAGAATGCGCAGAGCGCGGCTTTTACTGGCCGATGCTTTGTCGCTACCGGTGATTGTTGTCCAGTAGCGGCGGGATTTCGCTGTGACAGCGTGGGATCTGCTCGAGATCCCAATGCTGGATAGCCCATGCCAGCAGTTCATCAATGCTGCCCTGTTGCCAGTCAGTTGGCAGCGGCTGACCCAAAAATTGCAGCGCTCGCGCCAGATGGGGTAGCGGCTTGGCCGGGTCGATGGCGGTGGCATGATTCTGTTTTGACAGCTTGCTGCCGTCAGCATTGACCACCAAAGGCAGATGTAAAAACGCCGGCACAGGGGCTTGTAGGCGCTGATACAAGGCAATTTGACGCACAGTCGGTTCGAGTAAATCGGCACCGCGCACAATTTCGGTCATGCCCTGAGCAATATCATCGATGACGACGGCCAGATTGTAGGCAAACAGGCCGTCACGCCGACGGATAATAAAATCCTCTTCGGCCAACGCAGGTGGTACCACTATTTCGCCAAAGATCTGATCGGTAAAACGGTATACCGGTTGATGCTGGTATAAGCGCAGCGCGGCATCGTGTGGCCCGTAACCGAGATGGCGGCAATGGCCATTGTAACCGTCCCCCATCGCTTGACGTTGCTGACGTGAGCAGCGGCAGTAATAGGCATCGCCCTGCTGCAATAGGGTATCGATCACCGCCTGATAGGCCGCGTGGCGCTCAGACTGGTAGACAATCGGGCCATCCCAGTGCAGATGGTAGGCTTCCAGCGTGCGGATGATGCGATCGGCAGCGCCAGCGACTTCTCGGGGGGGATCAATATCTTCGATCCGCAGTTGCCACAGCCCTTGCCGATGGCGGGCCTGTAAAAAACTGCCGAGGGCAGCAACCAGAGAGCCGAAATGCAGCTCACCGGAGGGCGAAGGCGCAAAGCGGCCGACATAACGCGGTACATTCATGGTACTAAATCACATGCATGGTGCTAAATCACATGGTGGTCAATCATGACGAATAAGGCAGTTAGAGCGAGCCATATACTAATACAATTGCCACCAGCAAACCTAGCGGGTACCAGAAATACTCAATCAATAAAAAAACAAAAGGGAGCCTTGGCTCCCTTCTGGTTTGGCGTACTGACGGTAATTAACCGGCCATCTGCTTTTCGCGGATCTCAGCCAGTGTTTTACAGTCGATGCACAGATCGGCGGTTGGGCGCGCTTCAAGGCGACGGATCCCGATTTCAACACCGCACGACTCGCAGAAACCGAAATCATCATCTTCGATCTTCTGCAAGGTCTTTTCGATCTTCTTGATCAGCTTACGCTCACGATCACGGTTACGCAGTTCCAGGCTGAACTCTTCTTCCTGTGCGGCCCGGTCAACCGGGTCTGGGAAGTTAGCGGCTTCATCCTGCATATGGGTAACAGTGCGATCGACCTCAACCCTGAGCTGATTACGCCATGCCTCAAGAATCTTTTTGAAATGCGCAAGCTGAGCGTCATTCATGTACTCCTCGCCCGGTTTTTCCTGGTAAGGATCGACACCGGCGATGGCAAGAATGCCCAGAGACGATTTCCTGATTTGGCCTTCTGGCATGCTGCTTCTCCTAAATTCGCGCTACCCACCCCCTGTGGGGGGTAAAAATTAGGCCGCTATAAATAGCAGAAGGATACCGGTATGGCAATTCTTCCCATCCATGCTGTGAAGATAAGCGCAATTTACCGGTTCATTCCGCCCACGATAGCGGCATATTCAGCACCATGCCTTGCGCTGAGAGTGTTGCTGCATAGCAAATCACTTCAACGCCCTGCTGTACTGCCTCGGTCAACATCCGGGCATAATCCGGGTCGATATGTCGGGCAGCACGTACCTGTGTGATCCCACTGTGCAAGACAGCAAAGAACAGCACAGCCCGTTTTCCCTGCTGAGCCATCTGAGTC
>JBOFCH010000012.1:0-4491 GCA_051645985.1 Plesiomonas sp.
CACTTGCGCCGTACCGCGCGCCTTGCCTTCTAAACTGTAGCCAGCAATGTGTGGCGTCGCGACCGCCACATACGGCAACAGCGGCAGCATAATCTGCGGCTCGTGCTCCCAAGTATCCATAATCAGATGCCAGCGACGCCCGTTTTGCAGTGCGCTCAGCAGTGCGTGGTTGTCGATGATCCCACCACGCCCCGCATTAACCACAATGCGGCCATCCGGCAGCGCTGCCAGAACATCAGCACCAATCATGTGAAATGTCGGGTGCGCGCCGCGCTTAATCAGTGGAGTGTGCAGCGTGATAATATCGGACTGCGCCAACAACTCTGGCAACGTGACAAACCCGTCACGGCCTTCGCGCTCGGCCCGTGGTGGGTCACACAGCACAGTGCGAATACCGAGCGCGCGCAGGCGCTGATTGAGGCGTGAACCAACATTGCCCACCCCAACAATACCGACGGTTTTATCGCGCAGCTGAAAACCATCTTGTTCGGCTTTGATCAGCAGCGCTGAAATCACATACTCCACCACACCAATCGCATTACAGCCCGGTGCGGAGGAAAAACCGATCCCGGCCTGCGCCAGCCACTCCAGATCAACATGATCGGTACCGGCGGTCGCCGTCCCGACAAACTGCACCGAAGTATCGCGCAGCAAGTCGGCGTTGACCTTGGTCACCGAGCGCACCATCAGTGCGTCTGCATCGGTAAGTGCTGCCTGTGGCATCGGTCGGCCGGACACGGGAAAAACCTGTCCGATTTGGCTGAACAACTCACGGGCGTACGGCATGTTTTCGTCTACAACAATTTTCACGACCTGACTCCATCGGTATCGATTTTCTGTGATAAATCATACCATGTACGACAGCGTTTGCGCTGGGACTGCGCGACTGTTCGCGGGTCTGTAAATGTCAATAAATGTGACAATCTCGCTAGGCTACTGCGGTCAGCGCCCCACACTTATGCGAAATTGTGCATTACAAATCATTGATAATCCGAAACCTAGCCCCAATATCATTGTCATACCTACCAGACTGTGATCCGATTATGATCATGTGATGGTTCCCGGTGAGCAGCGTGCTAAACCTGCCTTCGCCGCATCAATAACGGGAGATTTAATGATGCAATGGCAACTCTCTGATTTACTACAGCATCTACAGGCGCATGCCGGTTGGCATACGGAGCCGCAAGGCGATACGTTGGTTGTCCGTAACGATGAAGGTCTGGAAGCCTATCTGGCGATTGCTGGAGAGCAGATCCTGGTAGAAAGCCTGCTGTTCAGCACGGCACAAGTTAAAGACTGTGCGGCGCTGGATGCATATATCTTGCGTACCCACAAACTGTTTCCGCTGACCAGTATCGGGATTAACCGGATTGACGATACCGAATATTATACTGCATTCGGCGCGCTCTCCTCCCACTCCTCTTTTGAGGCTATTGATGCGGAAATCGCGACATTATTCCGTAATATCGCCGCATTTATTGACCTTTACGACGATTATTTACAGTGAGTTATCCATTATGAGCATTTGGAAAAAGTTATTTACTGCCGTGAAAGGTGGCGTGAACGAAGCGGCAGAAACCATTGCCGACAGTCAGGCGCTGCGTATTTTGGATCAAGAGATCCGCGAAGCCAAAGAAGAGCTGCGTCAATCTGATAGCGCGCTGGCCAGCATCATCGCCAAACGCAAACTGTCAGAGCAGAAAGTGCAAGCTCTGGCGCAAAGCATCAGTGAATACGAGCAACACGCCATCAGCGCGATGGAAAAAGGCGAAGAAGCGCTGGCATTAGAATGTGCCGAGCGCGTGAGCAAGCTGCGCGATGAGCAAGAAGGCGAACAGCGTTATCTGGATCAGTTCAGCCACTCCGCGGACACGCTGCGCAATAACATCACCCAAGCAAAAGAAAAACTACGCCAATTGGAGCAACAGGTTGATGTGGTGAAAGCCACCGAAACCGTGCAAAAAGCGCAAGCGGCCGTATCGGCGCGCAATGTAGGGGCCAACTCCAAAATGCGCACCGCGGTAGAATCATTAGATCGCATCAAGCAAAAACAAGCCGAACAACAAGCCAAACTGGAAGCGGCCGCCGAGCAATATGCCGAAGAAAGTGGTGATGCACTGCAAGCTAAACTCAAGCAAGCGGGGATCGCCGGCAGTGCCAATACCTCAGCCAAAGATGAACTGGCGCGGATTTTGGCGCGTAAACAGTAACCGCACCCTGCAATCGTAAGATTGCCTCGGGATCCCAAATTACTCCGGAACATCTTTGGTGCTCCGGAGTTTTTTTGCTAAGTGATACTGAGCTAGATAATAGTGACCGAGATAATGGTGAACTAGATAACAGTGAGCGGAATAACAGTAAGCTGAATAATCGTGAACTCTCGCTGACTCGGCACATAAACATAAACAGCCGTGCCGCTACAGCAGTTCAGCCGCGAGCCATTATCGCGCCGGATGACCGGTTATCGTTGTCAGAATACTTACAGGACTTACTATGTTTGACTGGTTTAAAAAGAAAACCGCACCTGCACCAACAGCGCCAAACACGCCGGAAGTGTTGGGCCTACGCTTAGGTGGTGTGGTGGAATTGGATGATCTGGCCCTACGTCTGATCGAGCCACACGTCATTTTTGAAGGTGCCGCGCGCAGTCAGATTATTCAAGCCGTCGGCGAAGTGAAGTTGGATGATAACAGCCGTCTGCTACGCTTTTATACCGATGATGACGGTTTTATTCAGGTTCTACAGCAAGGCGGCACGGAAGACAGCCACGTCATTGATGTCAAATTGTGGTATTTTTATCAGACCCAAGCGGTCGACACCCAGGCTAACTGGGACGATTTACTGCAAAACGGTATTGTGCGCAGTGAATGGACGTTGGAAGGGGAAACCTTCGCGAAGGTATGGCACAACGAACGGCCGGTCGCGATGACTGAAAAAACCTGGAATGCCGGTACCCAGTATCCCGCAGAGACCGATCAGTTCATCATGCTGTATCAGCGGCAAGTGAATGACTCACTCGATGAATTCGTAATGATCTCTGCCGAAGAAAAACTGATCTTTAATGATCAGGAGCGTGCACTGGTGATCAGCTCGGGGATTAACCTGACACCGACCGATTTTAAAGTTATCTAACACCGCACTGCATCTAAACATTACATTGAGTGCGATTTACCATACAGGCAGCTACTGCCAAGGAGAATGACTGTGGCGTTACTGGCCGGACTCGGATCTTTCGCTCTGTACTTTTTTACCGCGCTGATCATGCTGATGATTTTTAAGTCAGTTTATGTGCGTATCACCCCCTATGATGAGTGGACGCTGGTTAAAGGAGAGAAAAATATTGCTGCGGCGGTAACGCTGGCCGGTGCATTTATCGGTTACAGCTTGGCCATTGCCAGTGCTGCGAGCAATTCCGTCAGTCTGTTTGATTTTATTGTCTGGGGTGTGGTGGCACTGTTTGCCCAAATTATCGCCTTCCTGATTGTCCGCTTTGGCCTGATGCCAAGCTTTGTCGAGCGGATCAATAACAATGAAATTGGGGCCGGTATTGTGATGGCCGGAATGTCAGTATCCGTCGGCCTGCTAAATGCCGCCTGCATGACTTACTAAAGGAGAGCAGAATGAAACGCAGTCAGAACATTCTGCGCGAACAATTACGTAAAACTTGGCGTCCTTTTAAGCTAGCACCGCTGACCGTGGCGGTCAGCAGTATGGTACTGGCCGGTTGTGGCGATGAAGCCCAGCCGCAAGTGTCCGCCGAAGTGTTCAAAAATCTGTCAGAATGCATTAACCAAAATCCGACGCTGGCGGCAGAATGTCAGACCGCCTACCAAAACGCGCTGGCAGAAGCGGCCAAGACCGCGCCGCGCTACAATACCGAATCGGATTGTGTGTCTGAATTTGGTGCCGGACAGTGTGTGCAATCACCGGGCACCGGCTGGTTTATGCCGATGATGGCCGGTTACATGTTCGGTAAACTGATGAACAGTGGCCGCCCAAGTTACAGCAACGTGCCGGTGTTTATCCCTAAAGATCCACGCAACCCAAGCTACGGTAAATGGACCACCTCCACCGGCTATAGCTATGGCAACGCAGGCACCAGCAACCGCAATGTCACGCTGGATAACAATGCGCTGAAACAAAAGCCCGCAGCCACGCGTACCCTGTCGCGCGGCGGTTTTGGCTCTACTGTGGAAGCCAAATCCAGCTGGGATAAACGCGATGATCGCTCCAGCGGCGGCTCCGGTGGTAATGGCTGGTCATCCTCGTCGTCACACAAAAGCTCTTACAGCGGCAGCAGCAGTCGCAGCTGGGGTGGCTGATGTTTCGCATACCCTGTAAAGAGCGCCCCAACTGGCGCGCATTAGCCGCTGAATTCGGATTTGGCTTTCACACCATGTACGGCGAGCCGTATTGGGATGAAACGGCCTATTACCAGTTTAATCTCAAACAAGTCGAGCAAGATCTGGAGCAGCCCACCCAAGAGCTGCA
>JBOFCH010000013.1:0-4441 GCA_051645985.1 Plesiomonas sp.
TTCCCCTGACCAATCTGCAACAACGCACCGACCACAATAATGCCGGAAATCGCGTTAGTCACAGACATCAGCGGGGTATGCAGAGCATGACTGACGTTCCACACGACGTAATAACCCACTACGCAGGCCAGAACAAACACCGTAAAGTGGGACAGGAAGGCCGCTGGCGCCGCATTGGCAATCCAACCAAACAGCACAATACCTGCGGCCATCAGACCGTATTTCTTCGCAGGAGACGCGGGTTTCGCTTTCTCTTTTGGTGCTTCAGGTTTAGCCGCTGCCTGTTGTTGCGGCTGAGCAGAAACCTGAATGGCCGGAGGCGGCCAAGTAACATCACCGTCTTTAATGACAGTAACACCACGCAGTACCACGTCTTCAAAATCGATATTGATATTGCCGTCTTTTTCTTTGCACAGCAGTTTCAAAAGGTTAACTAGGTTAGTACCGTACAGCTGTGAAGACTGCGTTGGTAAACGGCTTGGTAAATCGGTATAACCAATGATCCGCACCTGATTTTCTGTGACTACAACCTTGTCAGCCTCAGTCAGCTCACAGTTACCACCGGTTGCAGCAGCCAGATCCACAATCACACTGCCCGGCTTCATGCTGGCCACCATGTCTTTGGTGATCAGTTTTGGCGCCGGTCGGCCCGGGATCAGTGCAGTCGTGATAATGATGTCGACTTCTTTGGCTTGCGCTGCAAACAGCGCCATCTCGGCTTTAATGAAAGCCTCTGACATCACCTTGGCGTAACCATCGCCACTGCCCGCTTCTTCTTCAAAGTCCAGCTCTAGGAACTCGGCGCCCATACTCTGAACTTGTTCTTTTACTTCTGGACGAGTATCGAAGGCACGCACAATCGCGCCAAGGCTGCCAGCAGCGCCAATGGCGGCCAAACCCGCCACTCCGGCACCAATCACCATCACTTTGGCTGGCGGTACTTTACCCGCAGCGGTAATCTGACCGGTAAAGAATGAGCCGAACTCATGCGCCGCTTCAACTACCGCACGATAACCGGCAATGTTAGCCATTGAGCTTAGCGCATCGAGTGACTGAGCACGAGAGATCCGCGGTACCGCATCCATCGCCATCACATTGATTTTACGCTCAGCCAATTTGGCCATCAGCTCCGCATTCTGGGCTGGCCAGATAAAGCTGATTAACGATGCACCTTCTTTCAGCAGAGGAATTTCAGCATCCTCAGGCGCATTCACTTTTAAAATAATGTCAGCGTTCCAGACATCCGAAGTCGGGACAACCTGCGCGCCAGCAGCAACATAGGCTGCATCGTCAAAGCTAGCAAGATGGCCGGCCCCCTGTTCAATAGCAACACTGAACCCCAATTTCAGCAGTTGTTCCACCGTTTTCGGTGTGGCAGCTACCCGCGATTCATTCGCAAGTCGTTCCTTTGGTACACCAATCAGCATAGTTATTCCTTGAATTGGCATCAGTTAGCGAAAAAAATAATCCACACCAGTGCCTGAGTCCTATCACTGGTGTTATACGCTATCACATCCCCGAACGGGATTGCCTGCGTTGCTGCAGTTACCCACAGCTCCCCTGCATCAATGTGTCCTCCTTAACCCATAACAACAATAACGTAAGCAATGACAAATAAAATTTCCGAAAGATTATTGCGCAAAAGCTGTAACCACAACGCAACGTCATTCAAAATTTAGAAAATAAACTACTGAAATTATCCGAAGGGATCTACTAATAACAGGTCGAATCAGAAGTTACTGATTAAATTCACAACGAAATGGGGAGAAAGCAGCAAAAATGTGGACAAATACTCGGCAGGGAAAGTCCCCGCTCAGGTATCTGACCACAAAAATGGAAAGGATAAGCACATTCTTGCAGGTTAGCGTTTAACAAGTTCTATGTGGCTGTCAAACAAGTTATCGTTCAAAATCAGCTCATTATTTTGCTTCGAGATATTCAGTGACTGCCGACCGTTGGGGTAGAACAGCACCACTTCGTGGTTCTCATAAATATAGAGTCCACGATTTGTCTGTAATTTTCCGTCTTTTCCCACGCTGTGCGACTCAAACTGAAAGTCTGGTAGAAAATTGACCTCAAAACTGTGCAATAGTGAGGTTACATCACTACCAGAGATCGCTTCACTGCGCCATGCCCCCAGCAGCTCCGCCGGTGGCAGTTTAGAAAACATCACATTGCCCATCACAAACTGATTCTGGCTGAGCTGAAATTGCAGCATCTGTGGCTGATCGCCTTGCGGATAGAGAGTCAGGTATTCACTGGTGATATCGTAGCGCCCCTGCCAAACATCATGGTTGCCATCATCACGTTGCAGCACAAAGATAAAATGATTTTTTGAGTCAAACCGAATCGACATCATGCGGTAGCTAAACTCACCCAATGGGATCGCTTGGTTCGCCGGCGCACGCCAGATCCAGTCACCCACAATGTACGGCTCATCAAATGAGTTCAGCGACTGATCTAACTCCGCTCGAACAGGTATGGAAAAGCTCATACTGGCGCACAGCATCAACATCATCAGTGATCGGAGCATAAGCCCTCCAATAAGCGCGTGGCTGCATAATGAACAGCCCTGATATATTGACGTTAGTCACACATGACTTTTTTCACCGTGCATATTAAAGGTATTTTTCGCGCAATAAGTACGACTTAGCGTCAGTAAAAGAGGTGCAGAAGTACAGAAGTACAGAAGTACAGAAGTACAGAAAACGTATGGCAATAACACCTGCCATATCCATATTAAAGAAAAGAAAAACGCCGGTAAAAACCGGCGTTCGAGGTTTAGCTCTGTGCTTATGTCATGACCCAAGCTTTCATAACTCCAGCTTGCACGACTCCAGCTGTCATGATTAACGCTTCACGGTTTACGCTTCCCGATTTAGGATTTAGCCGGTTGCGACTTAGCCTGATCTTTAGCCAGATCCAGCGTGATCTTCACGGTTTCATCCATATACGGATCCGGATCTTCATAATCTTTCGGGATCGCTTCCAACGTCTTCACCGCTGGTTTACCGGCTCGGGCCAAGCGTTCGTTAACCCGCTTGAGACGCAGCGCATCTTCTTCCTGATTTTCTTTTTGGCGTTCTGCCAAATTCAACGAGATCTTATTCTCTTTGGCTTTCAGGGCCTTATATTGCGCAATATCTTCCTGAATATAGCCAAATTCGGGATCTTTACTGATACGGGCCTGATGCTCTTTGGTCAGCTCCGGCACAAATTGTGTCGGTGTACCGGCTTTATCATACGGAGCCGGTTCAATGCTGTCCCACGGCAAGGCGTTATCTTCAAACGCTTCACCGGTATCGGCCGGATCAACGCCGGTTGGCATGATGATATCCGGAATAACCCCTTTATGCTGAGTACTGCCACCATTAATCCGGTAGAACTTCTGAATAGTGTACTGCACATGGCCGAGCGGCTTATCAAACAGATCATAGATGTGGTTCAGCGAACGGTGCTGCTGCACGGTTCCCTTACCAAAGGTCTGCTCACCAACGATCAATGCGCGCCCATAATCTTGCATCGCAGCGGCAAAAATTTCCGATGCCGAAGCACTGAAACGGTCGACCAGTACGGTCAACGGACCATCGTAGTAAGAAACGCCATCCGTATCTGAGTTCACTTTAATACGGCCATAGCTATCACGTACCTGTACAACTGGCCCTTGCGGAATAAACAAACCGCTGAGCGCCGTTGCTTCTGTCAGCGCGCCGCCGCCGTTACCACGTAAGTCAATCACAATGCCAGAGACTTTCTGATCGCGCAGCTCTTGCAGACGGGCTTTCACATCTTCGCTCAAGCCGACATAGAAACTTGGGATATCCAGTACGCCGATTTTCTGTCCGTTAACATTTTTGACGGTGGCTTTCGCCGCGCGATCTTCCAAACGGATCTTGTCGCGAACCAGCACGACTTCACGGGCTTTGCTGTCTTTACCGGCTGGTAAGATCTGCAAACGGACTTTACTGCCTTTCGGGCCTTTAATGAGATCAACCACGTCATCAAGACGCCAGCCAATCACATCCACCATCTCTTTGCCTTCCTGACCGACACCAATGATGCGATCACCCACAGCAATATTCTTGCTGGATGAGGCTGGGCCACCCGCTACCAGTGAGCGGATCACGGTGTAATCATCATCAGCTTGCAACACGGCACCAATGCCTTCCAACGACAGATTCATCTCATTGTTGAATTGCTCGGCATTGCGTGGTGACAGGTAACTGGTGTGTGGATCGATTTCGCGCGAGAACGCATTCATAAACAGCGAAAACACATCTTCACTGTTAGTCTGCGATAAACGGCGAATAGCAAAATTATACCGTTTGGTCAGTGTCTCTTGGATCGCGGGCCACTCTTTACCGGCCAGTTTCAGACTCAGAGCATCAAATTTAACTTTTTCATACCACAGCTTATTCAGCTCAGCGGTCGTGGTCGGCCA
>JBOFCH010000014.1:0-1751 GCA_051645985.1 Plesiomonas sp.
AGCAGCTGACCAAGCGAGGCCAGCTTCAATTCTTCGAGCTGCAACTCACCGTCCAGCGCAAACCACTGCTCGCGGTCATTAACTCGCAACTTGAGGTCGTCCGTATCGACTCGATACGCACGTGGGCTTTCCTTGCGCCACAGCAGCCGCGCCGAATGGCGCTCCGGGCATGACTGTAAGGTATGCAACATGTTAATGGCATCGGCACCGTGCCAACGCCAGCGGGTCTGTGGCTCCGCCCCACTGACATGACGCGCACCGGCAAACAGCTGCTGCCAACACTGCGCCTGTGCCTGCTCGCCCGCCAGATCTCGACGTAACCAGTGCAGATGATCTTGCGGATCCATGATCCACGCCTCGCCCTGTCCCGGCGGCAAAGGATGTGGCCAGTCTTGCTGCGGCTGTGTCGTCAGTTGGATCTCTAGCGTATCCCCGCTCCAGTCCATCCATAGGTACGGCGTCGGCAACCAGTCGCTCACCCGCACGTTGCCCTGCAACTGCGGATGCTCGCTGTACCACGGCTGCTGTGGCCAGCGGCTGATCAACGTTTGCAAGGACGCCACCGCACTCGGAGGCAAATCACTTGGCGTTCGTTGCAGCGAGCGCAGCAGCGGCACCAGCGGGGTCGGCAACTGATAAAACTGCCATACCGTGGCCGCCACTTGCCGCAAAGTTCCAGCCTCCACGGCCAGACGCGGGCTTAACAGACAACGCACGCCATCACCCTCAGCGGCGGGGAGCAACCGCACCAAAGGCTGTAACGGCAGTAAAATGAGCCGCTCACCGTCCGGCAACCGCACCCGTGGATGGCGGCTAAGCGCCTGCAACAACGGCTCATCAACCAGCACATCACGATAAAAGTAATGCTCTTGCGGGTTGGTGGCACGGTAAACGCGCAGATCGTCCTCATCCAATAAGCGTTCTGCTTCCAGACGCAGATTATAGATGCTGACCTGCCGCCCTTTAGTCCAACCCTTTTTGCCGCGCTTTTGAATGCGGGCCGTCAGTTGTTTGGTTTTCGGTGCCAAGATCCACACTACGCGTTCATCGCTGCTAGGATCGGCCACGGCCAGCGCAGCGGGCAATAATGGCTCGGCAAGCTCCGCCGTTGCCGTTACTGGGCGACTCAGCCCTTCGGGAAACAACGCGTTAAACAGCGGATAGGTGGCCGGCTCATCGGCCAGCGCACGTAACAAGGCTTGGGTCAGCGCAATCAGTGGCGCTCGTGGTGGGTAACGCATGATGTGCGAAAATGCCGGTCGCTGGCGGCGCTGCGGATCTGGGCCAGCGCCTTGCTGCACCGCCCGCAGCGCAAACAGCAAGATGTCCCCCCAGCTGGGTGGCTCATCACCTAACATATCCAGCACGCGATCGATGGCCTGTGCATCACTGGTCAGCAAACGGGCGCAATACTGCGCGGCCACGCGGTTATCGGCGGCCAGCAGTTGCTGGCGGATCTGCTGCAAGGCGGCGCTGCCGCGCTCGACCGGCAGCAGCAGGGCGGCCAGCAAACGAGAGAACACGGCATCGACCGGCAACTCCTGCTCGCTAGGCATCTGTCGCTCAGAGGGAAGACCCCGCGCTATTCGGTGCAACCAATGCGTCGCCGGCAAGGTTCCCGCCGAGCATAAAAATGCGCAGCCAGCCCAGCCCCGATATAACGCTGCCAAATCCAGCGCCGTCAGCTCGACCTGAGCCTGTTGCCAGAAATGCGGCTCACATTGGGTACGGATCTGACGTAACAAGGCATA
>JBOFCH010000015.1:0-3314 GCA_051645985.1 Plesiomonas sp.
CTGTTCGCTATCTTGTTTGGTACCCGCCATATTGATGCAACGGAACACCATCGCGGCGTGGTGCTGGCGATCGCCTTTGAATCGCTGGTCAAGCTCGTCGCATTTCTTGGGGTCGGTGGCGGTATTGTCTGGCTGGCTAGCCGACAGGAGATCGCGTGGGAATGGCCGACCCTGACACAAAGTTTACCGCTTAATTTCAGCAGCTTTACCATTCACCTGTTGCTGGCGATCAGCGCAGTCATTTGCTTACCGCGTCAGTTTCATACCACAGTAGTGGAAAACAGCCAGCCGCAGGACTTGCATGTCGCGCGCTGGGTTTTTCCTCTATATCTGTTGTTGATGAGTGTATTTGTGGTGCCGATTGCGTTGATCGGATCGGTCGTACTGCCACCACAGGTCGGCGCTGATACCTATGTCATCAATCTTCCATTGGCCTTTGGTCATTCCGGGCTGGCATTATTGGCGTTTCTAGGCGGCGCCTCTGCGGCGGCTGGTATGGTCATAGTGTCCAGTATCGCGTTGGCCATCATGGTCAGTAACGATCTGATTTTACCGTTGTTGCTGCGGCAAAAGCGTTTTTCGCATCGAAGCTATCATCAATTTGCCGGGTTGCTGCTGAATGTCCGTCGTCTGACCATCGCCGTATTGTTCTTACTGGCGTGGCTGTGCTATCTGACTATCGATCCTATTCCAGCGTTGTCCGAGATTGGTTATTTATCGCTCTCTGCCGTTGCGCAGTTTATGCCGGCACTTATTGGCGGCTTGTACTGGCGGCTGGGTAATCGTAAAGGCGTGTATGCCGGGCTGTGTAGCGGTTTTCTGTTATGGCTACTGGCGCTGATGGCGCAAACCCAGCTTTTGGCGGGTACGGCTGAAACCAATATCTTACTGCGGTTGGTCACTCCACCGGCTATCCCCTATCTGGAAGGCCTTAGTCTGGCAGACTGGGGAGCGTTACTTAGCTTGCTGGTGAACAGTAGTCTCTATATTGCGGTGTCCCTGATGACACGCGCTTCACTGAGCGAACGGTTGCAGGCGGCCGGTTTTACCGGAGTGCCGGTGCAAGAAGAAGATACGCAAGCTCTGTACCAGAGCCGAGTCTCGGTGGAAGAGTTGGAAACGCTGGTGGCGCGTTTTCTCGGCCAGTTTCGGGCGCGCCGTGCTTTCATGCGTTTTGCTGATCAACATCAGCAGGTTTTAAGTCCTTCCTCGCTGGCCTCTGCGGATTTGATCCGCCATAGCGAGCGGTTGCTGGCCGGAGTGTTTGGTGCATCCTCGGCCCGCTTAGTGCTCTCGTCGGCATTACAAGGGCGAGATATGCAGCTGGAAGAAGTGGCCACTATTGTGGATGAAGCTTCGGAGCTATTTGATTTCTCGCGCACTTTATTACAAGGCGCCATTGAACACATTGACCTTGGCTTAAGTGTCATCGATAAGCAATTGCGGTTAGTGGCTTGGAATCGGCGCTATCTGGAGCTGTTCAGCTTTCCAACCGGCTTGATTCAGGTCGGGCGACCCATAGAGGATATTATTCGCTACAACGCTCAGCAGGGATTATGTGGCCGTGGCGATGTGGAGATACAAGTACAGCGGCGAGTCGCCCATATGCAACAAGGAACCTCGCACCGCTCCGCCCGACGCCGTAGCGACGGGCGAGTGATTGAGTTGCAAGGAAACCCGATGCCGGGCGGTGGCTTTGTGATGAGCTTTACCGATATTACGCCATTTATTGAAGCGGAAAATGCCCTGCTGGAAGCCAATGAAACGCTAGAGGCTCGGGTACAAGATCGTACCCGAGAATTGACGCTACTTAACCAACAGCTGGTGGCGGCCACACAGGCAGCCCATCAGGCGGCACACTCGAAAAGTCGCTTTTTGGCCGCCGTGAGCCATGACTTAATGCAACCGCTGAATGCCGCCAAACTGTTTAATGCCTCGTTGCTGGAGATTTTGCCCGCCGGAGAAGCGCGGCGACTGGCAGCGCAAGTGGAAGAGGCCATGACCTCAGCGGAAGAGCTGATCAGCGATTTATTGGATATGTCACGTATCGAAGCCGGTAAGCTGACGGTTCGGCGCAGTGATTTCAATCTGTATGACGTGCTGGATAACCTGCGCAGCGAGTTTACCATTTTGGCGCAAGCGCAGCAGATGCATCTGGATGTGGTGGAAACCCAGATGTGGGTGAACAGCGATAAAAAACTACTGCGCCGGATCCTACAAAACTTTCTTACTAACGCTTTTCGCTATGCGCCTTGCGGGCGAGTGGTCCTCGGGTGTCGTCGGCACGGCAAAGATGTCTGGATCCAAGTGTGGGATAACGGGCAAGGGATCCCGCCAGATAAAGTAGAGATCATCTTTGAAGAGTTTTCCCGTTTAGATCATAGCCGTACCGCCAAGGAAAACGGCTTAGGGTTGGGGCTGGCGATTGCCAAAGGCATGGCCAGTATTCTGGAGCATTCGATTTCAGTGCATTCAGAGCAAGGCAAAGGTTCAGTATTTAGCATCCGCGTGCCACGTATTCGCCAGCTGCTGCCCGCCGCGGCATCTGTCGTTCAGCAAGCGTCAGCACCGATGCCGCTCCCAGAATTTCAAGGTATGCGTATCTTATGTGTCGACAATGAAGTCAGTATTCTTGATGCACTGCAAGCGCTGCTCAGCCGTTGGGGTTGTGAGGTACGGTTAGCCGAAGATCTGACGCAGGTTACCGCTCTCTTGCATAATGGGTGGCGACCGCAAGTGATCCTGACCGATTATCATCTGGCAGAAAACTTAAGTGGGCTAGATGTGTTGCGTCACATCAATGCGTTCTTCCCTGTTCGTTGTGGCGCAGTGCTGAGTGCTGATCGCTCACAACATGTATTAAGCGCCGTGCAGCAGGCCGGTTATCCATTTTTGGCCAAGCCGCTCAAGCCACTCAAATTGCGTCTTTTGCTCAACAGCTTTTATCAACACAGTGATCGGCCATGATCCAAACGCATATCGCATGATCATGTTATTGACCATCAATTAGCGCAAAGAGAATAAGTCGAGGATCTTAATTAAGGCGGGAAGGTAGTAAAGCGGTCAAAAAAGATCCAAAAACGACTCAAGGGATAGGGGAAAGGATCGCGGTTGCCGTTTATTTGTGCAAACGCATCATAAATCGAAGATTAGTGCTTGCGAAGATCCTCAGCATCCCTATAATGCGACCCCACTGACACGGCAGCAGTGATGCAAATCACAGTGAGCAAGTGGTCAACTAAACAAGCGGTTAAGCGTGATAAAAAAGGCTTGACGGCACCACAGGAAAGCGGAATAATGCGCGTCCTGTCGTT
>JBOFCH010000016.1:0-1911 GCA_051645985.1 Plesiomonas sp.
AGACATTGATCGCCGGCTAAATGACCATAGGTATCGTTATAAGCCTTAAAATGATCCACATCGATCATCGCCAAACCTAAACATTGCTGGGTACGGCTGTGTCGCTGAATTTCTGTCGATAGTTTATTATCAAAGGCACGCCGGTTATACAGCCCGGTCAAACCATCGAGATTGACCTGCTGACGCAGTTGGTCAGATAAACGCTTGAGTTTGAGTTGAGTACTGACGCGGGCACGAATAATGGCAGCATGGTAGGGCTTATAAATGAAGTCCACCGCTCCCATCGCCAGCCCTTCAACCTCTTTGTGCGGATCATGGATCCCGGTAATAAAAATAATCGGGATATCTTGCGTCAGCGGATCAGACTGTAATTCACGGCACACATCCATCCCGCTTTGCTGTGGCAGTTCAATATCCAGCAGGATCAAATCCGGTGAGTGCTCCCGAGCCAACAATAAAGCCTGTTCGCCATCTTTAGCCAGCAGCACCTCCCCCAAGTCTTTCACGATAGAACTCAGTAGCAAGCGGCAAGAGTGTGAGTCATCCACCAATAATAACCGCGACTTTTGTAAAGAGATGTCCGAATCCATGATAATTCATCCTAAATAGCCAGCCACGGGTTGTACGTTCCGCCTGATCCTCGGCACACCGTAATATTCAATATCTCGATGTCGTATCACTAATGTGGCTGCAAACACCGGAAGCTATGATATATCAGCTGAGTGTTAACTCTGATATATTCTTTTAGCATACTAACTCAATAACCGGTTGATGCAGTGGCAAGCTTATTCACAGGCAGATACAAATATCCGGATTCCGTTACGCCCCTGTCCGCTCTCTTCATGCTTACCTGTGCTAACGTTATTAACAGTAACCTGTGCCGTTAATGATAGCCGGTGTTTCGGAATGTACATACCCACCTGGATATATCCACCACGTCACAACAGGGTACATGACAACGCACAATCTTATTTGTCATACTATTATATCGTTTTGTTTTAACTCTCACAGGTTACACCATGACACCCGCAGTACGACTTTTGAAGAAACACCAGATAGCTTTTACCCTACACGCTTACGATCATGATCCGAACAACACCAATTTCGGAGAAGAAGCTGCAAGCAAATTGGGGATTGAGCCACAGCGGGTATACAAAACCTTGCTGGTTAGCTTGAACGGCGAAGCCAAGAATCTGGCGGTTGCCATTGTTCCAGTCTCCGGCATGCTGGACTTAAAAAAAGTAGCCAAATCTTTAGGCGCTAAAAAAGCAGATATGGCCGATCCGGCTTTGGCTCAACGCATCACCGGATATCTGGTGGGTGGGATCAGCCCTCTGGGCCAAAAAAAACTCCTGCCCACACTGCTGGATCAAGACGCCGCCGCATTCTCTTCCATTCTGATTTCCGGTGGTAAACGCGGACTGGATATTGAATTAGCACCTCAAGATTTACTGAATGTATTAAATGGTAAGTTGGCACCGATAGCCAAAGAGGAGTGACTCATGCGCAACGCGATTCTGTTTTCCTGTGCTTTACTGATCAGCAGCCCACTGCTGGCCAATCCTTTGAGTGAATGTACCACTAATAGCCAGAATCATCAGCAAGTCACGGATTGTCTGACCGCGCGTCTTAATGTTGCGCAGAAAAAAGTTCACGACACGATGGTAAAACAGACCGCGGCAATGCAAGAGCTTGAGGGCATCAGTGTCGGAGCCAAAGGCGGCAGCGCCGCTCTGCAAGAAGCCCTGAACAGCTACCAGACTTACAGCGATAAAGTCTGCACCGCTAAACGCCTGCAATATGCCTCTGGTAATGGTGCCGGACAAGCCGAGTTAGCCTGCAAGATAGAAATCGCCGAACAATTTGCCGCACTGATGGATTGATTTTCTTCGCGGTGTGCTCGCTGTCTGT
>JBOFCH010000017.1:0-3951 GCA_051645985.1 Plesiomonas sp.
GAATCGGAGTCACAAAGGCCGATACCCAGTAAAACCCCCCATCCTGACAGCGGTTTTTAACCAATCCCATCCAGCTCTTGCCCGCGCGGACATACTGCCAAAGCTGAGCAAATGCCGGTTTCGGCATATCCGGATGACGCACGATATTGTGCGGCTCGCCCTCTAGCTCCTCAGGCTGATACCCGGCGACCTGACAAAAATGTTGGTTAGCGTAGGTGATCCGGCTGTCTGGGGTGGTAGTGGAAATCAGATTCAGCTTGGCATCATAATCAACCTCAGCGGCCGTGTCGGCGCTAAAGCCTGGTTGTCTTGTCATAAAAGATCCGCTGTTGTTCTATTTTGTGATGTGTGCCGCTGCACCCGCACATGCATCAAAGTAATATAAAATGGGATATTGTTAATGCGTGATTAAAAGATTAAAACCAATCTGGTTAAGTTAACCGGGAAAACCGTTAAACCGCGTAAAAAAGGCAAGCGCTAACAATAAAACAATATAAGTAATTAAAAATATAAGTATTAAAAATAAGCGTTAAAAATCAGCGTTAAAAACGTCCGCACCCGCCGCGCAGCGCGTTTACGTCGCGCTCATACGGCGCAGCACACCCGCGTTTTCGATACCTCTATAGCGGCCGCGATATGCTAAAACTTGAATATTGGCTGGGTTAGCTTAAATAGTTATAGCCATAACAAACGACCGGCCACCAGCAATAGCACCACGCCCATGGCGCGATCCAACCATTTACCCCCGCGCACCAAGTGGCGGAAAATCATCGGCTGCGAAATCAGCAGCACCACCAAGGCATACCAACCACCATCAATCACGCCTGCGGTCGTGGTGATCAGCAGTTTATCGCTCACCGAAAAACCGTCTTGCAGAAATGGGCTGAACAAGGCAACAAAAAACAGCATCAGCTTAGGATTGGTGAAGGAGAAGAGAAAACCGTCCAGCAGACCATTGCTTCGCGGGGTGGGATCGGCGGTCTCTAGCGTATCAATGCCCTGGCTGCGCAGTGCGCCCCACGCAAAATAGAGCAGACACCCGATCCCAACCCCCTTGATCACCCATAGCATCTGCGGATGGGTGTGCAGCAACGCACCAAGGAAGAACGCGGTAGCCAGCGCATACAGCGCGACCCCGAGACCATGTCCGATGGCCGTAAGTAAACCGATCAACGGGCCGCGACGGGAAGTATTGCGGATCACCAACGCCAGACTGGGGCCAGGACTGACGGCCCCCAGCATCAAAATGCCCGCCAGTGAAAACCATTCGGTGAGTGTCATTGCATGATCCCTGTACTGTATGCTGCCGACAGCATGTCCATCAACGTCGAAGTGGTCGGCCATGAGAATGGCCCGACCGACTCGATTACTGACTGACTACCTTACAGGAAAATGACCGCATCAGCATCCTGCCATACTGGCGGGCGGCTTAGTGCTTGGTTTATCTGGGTGGTGGGTATGGTGAAAAAGCCCCTAGCCTTTCTCGGCTACGGTCAGATCCCGCACATCGGGCGTGACGCCGTTTTTCATCACCGAGTGAATGCCGTTTTGTGCGGACACTTCCGACGCATACAGCTGGCTTTGTCCGATCACCTGATGGTTGCGGGCTTTAAGAACAAAATAGGGCTTGTTGGAGCTGGCAATTTTCAATTCAAAATGAGCCTCATCCATGGCATTTTTCTGTACCGACTCAATGCCGTTCAAGGCCGCCGCTTTGGTGGTATAGCGTTCACTGGTCAGAATAATTTCGCCATTGCTGGCTTTAAGATTAAACATAAACTGACCATCGCTGGCTTTTTTCAGTTCGAAATGCCCAATCATAGTCGTGCCTCGCTGTGGTACTCGCGCCGCATATTTGCGGTGCACACAAATGCCTGTCTCATTAAAAATAGACTGCGACACCCAAAGCGGACAATTTTATTTTTTTCTTATTCTTTGCTGATTTCTAGCCTCATTTTTTCGTGGTGCAGTTTAGCGTTGGCGACGTAACAAACGCCCATATACCCCGCCACTGCGCTGCCACACCGAATCAAACAACGCCAGCAATGCTGGATTGCCTTGCGCCGACAGCGCGACGGCGTGCAGACGATTCCCCCCGGCGGCCAGCTGCGGTAATTGCTGCTGCACCTCCAACCCACAGCGCGGGGCAATAAAGTCGGAGATCACCACAATGTCAGCATTCTGGTAGGCCTGCTGCTGCAAACGCGCCGTCGCTTGCAGCAGGCAGCGGTTCAAGTCCGTGCCGCCCAAAAAACGGTAGGATAAAAAGGCTTTGGCCTGACTGAATGCCTCGGCACCACTTAGCTCAAACCCGACCACGTGAGTCGAGAAGATCAATACGTGACAACGACGATTTTGCGCCACCGCCTGCTGCATCAGTGCCAGCGTCAGCGCCTTGGCGCAGCGCTCAGGAAAACCGGCCATCGAACCGGAGGTATCAACACACACCACAAAAGGGCCACCTGCCACCAAATCTTGCGGCGCACTGGCTGCGGCCAATGCCTGTGGCGTCGGCTGTTTCTGCCACTGTAATCCTTCGAGCTGATAGCTGAGCAACTGCCCTTCTGCCAGTTGCTTGTAAAACAGATACTCCAGCTCATCCACCGATAACATCACCGCCGAGGTGGTCAACAAGCGTTCCAGATCGCGCCCAAAGCGGATCCCGGCCACCTCTTCCGGCGCGGGATCGGGCTGTGGGCGCTGACGAGTGCCCTGTTGCATCAGCTTGCGCCGCTGCGCCTCATCGGCCCGTCGCCCCAACTCAGCGGCGATTTGCTGTAACTCGGGCTGACGGCCAAGCCAGCGCGCCAGCGCGCCCAGCTCATGCATTTCCTGCCGACTCAATGTGGCATCCGCCATATCCCATAGCCGTCCGGCCTGATCTGCGTCGCCCGGCGGCACCAACTGCGACAGTTGCTCGGTGGCCTGCATGCGCCGGTATAACTGCTGTAACTGCTCTTCGCGTGCCTGATCCAGCCATTGCAACTGCTCGGCCAGCACATCCTCATCCAGATAATGCTGCCAACGCTGCATAAATTCCTGACGCAACGACGCCAGCTCCGCTGGGGAGGGCGAGGTTTTGAGCGCCTGCACCAATGGCTTAACCGCTTGCTCCAACGGGGCAATCCCCTTGATTTGCAAGCGCAGCGCTTCCAGATGGGTCAAGAACTCCCCCATCTCCATGGTTTCGTAACTGTGAAATAATCCCAGCGTATGCAACGCAGTCTGCGATAACTGCTGATGCAAGATCACCAGACTCATACGCTGCTTCCAGCGCTCGACCTCACGTTGCATCAGCCCGCCCAGCCAGCCCGCGTGACCACTGGCGCCGCGCGTTAGGCCCTGCTCAAGCTGTGACGCAGCCCCCGCCACTCGGCGGGCCACCTGCTCCAACGCCCCTTGTTGCAACTCTTCATCACGCAGAGGCATGCTCTTTGACTCGTCGATAACAGGTGTCCAGCGCCGTCAGCTCTTGGGCCAGTTGGGTCAAGTCCGTCAGCAGTTGATCGAGACTCGCCTGAATTTGGTCGATAAAAATCTGATCGGCAAAATGGTGCGGCAGCGTCTGGGTAAACTGGCTGCGCGCCAACATCAACTGCTGATACAGCTTTTGCTGCATGGCCGACAGGCTCTCTAACTCTCGTTGCCACTCCTGCTCGGTGTGGCTGCTAACCGGCCAAACTCCGCTGATCCCAAGCGGAATATCCTGATTACTGGTATCGCGCACCACCAGTTGCATCCGGCTATCGAGCGCAAAACTCAGATGCTGGACGCAGGTTTGGGTATTCACGAACGCCGCAATGGTGCCTTGTCCACGTAGTAACTGTTTTTGTAGCTCTTGTGGATCCACCAAAATCTGATACGCACCCTCCGCCGGCTGGCTGGATAGCAACGCCTGTGGCAATAAAGGGATCAAGCGCAGCAACCCTTTGTGCGCCATATGCCGGTACT
>JBOFCH010000018.1:0-6746 GCA_051645985.1 Plesiomonas sp.
TTGTCCGCATCAGCGGCATGTCGATGATTGATTCCGGGATCCGTCCGGGAGATATCCTGGTGGTCGATCGCATTTTAGCGCCTAAGCCGGGTGATCTGGTGGTGATGATGATGCAGCAGGGCGAAGTGGTGGTGTATGAACTACAGGTGAAGCCGGCGTTAAAACTGTTGTCGCTCAGCGCGGATCATACTGATCGCCTAGATATGGAAAACCTGTCAGCGCTGCAAGAGATGGGGCTGGTGGGGATCGTCACCAGTATTATCCACCATATTCGTCAATAAGCATGCAGGCCGCATAGGCTAGAGTGGAATGATGCGGCCTGAACAAATTCAGTTACTCGGTTTTTTCCTTGTATTCACACAGATCTTCGATGATACAAGAGCCACAACGCGGTTTACGCGCGACGCAGGTATAACGCCCGTGCAGGATTAGCCAATGGTGAACATCTAGCTTAAATTCGGCGGGAACCACTTTCAGTAGTTTTTGTTCCACTTCATTGACGTTTTTCCCCGGTGCAAAACCGGTGCGGTTGGATACACGGAAAATATGGGTATCGACCGCAATCGTTGGCCATCCAAAGGCGGTATTGAGTACCACGTTGGCGGTTTTGCGTCCGACACCGGGCAACGCCTCCAGCGCTTCACGGCTTTCCGGTACCTCTCCTTGATGCTGTTCTAGCAAAATTCGGCAGGTCTTGATGATGTTTTCTGCTTTGCTGTTGAACAAGCCAATGGTTTTGATGTACGCCTTCAGACCATCGACACCCAGCGCTAAAATAGTTTGAGGTGTATTGGCGACCGGATAGAGCTTATCGGTCGCTTTATTTACACTGACGTCGGTGGCCTGAGCAGAGAGCATGACTGCAATCAACAGCTCAAACGGAGTACTGTATTTCAGCTCAGTGGTGGGTTTGGGATTCTCTGCCCGCAGGCGTTCTAAGATCTCTATCCGTTTCTTCTGATTCATTACTGCCGTTTAGCCGTGATTAATTAATGACAACTGTGGATTTTTTTCAGGTCTTCAGGGGCGGCAGAAAGTGCTGGTGCTGCGGCCCGTTTTTTCATGCGCTGATCGATCAAGTATTTCACCGCCAGCATCAACCCCAGACCGATAAACGCCCCTGGCGGTAAAATGGCCAGCAGGAAGCTGTTATCCAGATGAAATACTTCAACACGTAAAACTTTGGCCCATGAACCGAGCAGGAGATCTGCGCCATCAAACAGGGTACCTTTGCCGATAATTTCTCGCAGGCTACCAAGTACAAGTAACGCCAATGTTGCACCTAATCCCGTTGCAAAACCATCGAGCGCCGAATCCGCGACGTTATTTTTAGCGGCAAAGGCTTCGGCCCGACCAATCACGATACAGTTAGTGACGATCAACGGAATAAAAATGCCCAGTGATTGATACAAGCCAAACGCGTAGGCGTTAATCAGTAACTGCACCGCGGTTACGACCGAGGCAATGATCATGACATAAATGGGGATCCGGATTTCGGTTGGTACCCACTGGCGTATCGCGGACACGACCACGTTAGTGCAGATCAGCACGAGCATTGTGGCCAGCCCAAGCCCCAGCGCATTGGTGGCCGTTGAGGTCACCGCCAAAAGAGGGCAAAGGCCTAGCAATTGTACCATTGCGGAGTTGTTCTTCCACAAGCCCTGAATGAGAATGTCACGTGAGTTGCTCATATACACTCCGGTGATTCTGGTTACGGATCACTCACCACAGTCAGGCTGTTGGGAGAACAGCGCTTGACCATGATGGCTAACATAAATCAGTGTATTTTTCACGCCGCCGACCACGGCACGTGGCGTAATGGTAGCGCCGGTAAATTGATCAAACATTCCACCATCCTTACGGACTGCCCAGCGAGGGTCATCGTCGCCGTGTAGGATCTTGTCTTTAAAGCTCAAGATCCAATCAGAGATCCGCAGATCAATTTTATCTCCTAACCCCGGTGTTTCACGGTGTGCCAGTACGCGCACGCCCAGCGACTCACCGTTTAAGGTGGCACCCACCATCAATTGAATTGCACCAGAGTAACCGTTCGGGGCGGTACTTTCGATAGCCAATGCGACAGGCTTGCCATCCAGCCGAGCCAAATAGGCTTTGTGTGGCACTGCTGAACCTAATAACGCGGGATCTGTCACCAAGACACACTCTTTGAGTGGATCATTATTGTACAGATTTGGAGGTAATACCTGATTGAGCAGTATTTTTTGCTGCTGTTTAGCTTGTTCGGCGATCCGATCGGCCGTGAGTAGGTTGACCATTACAACGGTGCCAATGGCAACCAGAGCAAAAATAGCCAGCGTAAGACCGTGCCGGCGCATGGTAGGTAACATGAAAACTCCTTAGCGTCCGTATACGCGTGGCTGGGTGTAGTGGTCAATCAGTGGAACAGCCATATTGGCAATCAAAACACCAAATGCTACGCCATCAGGATAACCGCCAAGCGTTCGGATTAGGTAGACCATCAAACCGACAAGCGCACCAAAAATCAAACGCCCACGGAAAGTGGTTGATGCGGTGACAGGATCGGTGGCGATAAAGAAGGCACCAAACATGGTTGCGCCGGAGAACAGCTCAAACAGCGGAGTACCGTTGGCATCGGGTGCAACTAACCACCCAATGCTGGAGGCGACCGTCAGTGTCAGCAGGAAACTGGCCGGGATCATCCAGTGAATGGTTTGGCGGTATAACAGATACAGGCCACCGAGTAAAAAGCCAACATTGACCCACATCCAGCCCAGACCCGCAAAGCTGCCAAAGATGGGCTTTTGCATAATTTCGTGGGCGGTGAGGCCATTTTTCAGGCTGGTTTTCAGGGTATCCAGCGGGGTGGCTTGTGTGACACCATCAATATCCAGCATCAGTTGGTGCAGGGTATTTCCTTCACTGGTATGGCCGGTAAAAATGACATTCAGACAGTCCATAAAGCTGACGGGTTCACTTTGTAATCCAAGCACCGGTAGCCATGAGGTCATTTGTACTGGGAATGAGATCAGCAAAACCACATAACCGACCATCGCTGGGTTAAACAGGTTCTGACCCAGCCCTCCGTACAGTTGTTTGGCGATGATAATAGCAAACAGTGTACCGATGACGATGATCCACCAAGGCGCGAGAGGCGGGATACAAATGCCGAGCAGCAAGCCGGTCAGCGCCGCAGTGCTGTCTTGTAAGGTCTTCCATACTGGTTTTTTGCGTAGCAGCAGCACGGCACTTTCAGCCAGTACGGCGACCATCATAGCCAACAGGATTTGGATCAGATTACCCCAGCCAAAGAAATAACATTGTGCTACGACGCCGGGAATACAGGCGAGCATCACTTGCCGCATCATGACGTTAGTGCTGCGGTGGTTATGCGTGTAAGGGGAGCTTGCTATTTTAAAGACCATTTATTCCTCACTCGCCTGAGTTTTTGCTTGTTCTTGCGCCGCTTTACGCGCTTTGGCGCGTGCAATGGCTGCGGCAACAGCGGCTTTACGTGGATCAACCACTTCTGTGGATGCGTCGACATGCGCCGGAGTGCTGTCTACTGTTGGCGCAACCATTGCCGGCTCAGCGTTAGCCGATGTTGCATCAGTAGCGTGCTCTTGTGCTGCTTTACGCGCTTTCGCACGGGCAATGGCTGCGGCAACAGCCGCTTTACGTGGATCAACAGCTTCTGTGGATGCGTCGACGTGAGCCGGAGTGCTGTCAGCTGTTGTCGCTACTGTTGCCGGTTCAGCATTAGCCGGTGTTGCATCAGTAGCTTGCTCTTGTGCTGCTTTACGCGCTTTGGCGCGTGCAATGGCTGCGGCAACAGCGGCTTTACGTGGATCGACCTCTTCTGCGGAAGTGTCGACATGTGCTGGTGCGTCGTCTGCTGTTGGCGCGACCATTGCCGGTTCAGCATTGACCGATGTTACATCGGTAGCTTGCTCTTGTGTCGCTTTGCGCGCTTTGGCGCGTGCAATGGCTGCGGCAACAGCGGCTTTACGTGGATCGACCTTATCGGTGCTATCCGCTGTAGCTGAGGTTACCGGTGCCGAGTCTTCCACATTTTGTTGTGCGGCTTTTTGAGCGCGTTGTTCGCGAGCCAGTTGTTTGCGTGCTTCACGTGCGGCAACCATAGACTCGTCGACAACAGCAGCAGTGGCTTCAGTATGAGGCGTCAGTGGCCGTAATTGCTGAATTGGCTGAGCCTCTGCGGTAGGCGCTGTTGGCTCCGGTACTGCGTTTTGCGCTTGTTTAGCCTTGATGCGTGCGAGTGCAGCTTGTACCGGATCGACCCCTTCGCTACTGGTTTGTGCCGCTCGGCGTGCTTGAGCAGCTTGCTGGGCGCGTTGCTCTCGCTCTTCTTTTTCGCGCTGTAGGCGCTGCTGCTTAGCTTCAAAACGTTGTTTGGCAATTTCGGACTTACGCTCTTCGCGCCGGATTTCCCACAACTCCGCTTTTTCCTGCCGGTAATATTGCACCAGAGGGATATTACTCGGACATACATAGGCGCAAGCACCACATTCGATGCAATCCATAATATTGTACTGGCGGGCTTTGTCATGCTCTTTGCCACGACTGAACCAGTACAGCTGTTGCGGCAGCAGATTGACCGGACAGGCATCGGCACAGGAGCTGCAACGAATACAAGCCTGTTCGGCCTGCTCTTCGCCGAATTCGTCGGCACCCGGCGCAAGAATACAGTTGGTGATTTTGACCACCGGTACATCCAGATGCGGCAAGCTAAAGCCCATCAGTGGGCCGCCGATAATAATCTGTCCATTTCCGGCGGTACGTCGATAACCGGCATGGCTTAGCAAATGCTGTACGGGTGTACCCAATCTGGCCCAGATGTTGCCTTTGTCATGAATCGCATTGCCCGTCAGGGTCACGACACGCTCAATCAACGGCTCGCCATCCATGATGGCCCGCTTAATCGCAAATGCAGTTCCGACGTTTTGCATTAATACGCCGATGGCTGAGGAGTGCTTGCCTTTTGGCACCTCCATGCCAGTGAGGATCTTAATCAACTGCTTGGCCCCGCCGGACGGGTATTTGGTTGGAATAATACGCAGTTGGATATCTTCACTGCCATCAAGGCTTTTACGCAGGCTGTCGATGGCCAGACTCTTGTTGTCTTCAATCCCGATCACAACCTGTTCTGGGCGCAGGATATGACGCAGGATCCGGATCCCTTCGATGATTTCATCTGCGCGATCTTGCATCAAGCGATCGTCGGCGGTGATATAAGGTTCGCATTCGGCCGCGTTGATAATCAGTAACTTGATCAGGTTAGTGCCACCGGTCAGTTTGGCGGCGGTGGGGAAGCCTGCGCCACCTAAACCGGCAATACCGGCAGCTCGAATTTTGGCAATCAGTTGTTCCGGTGAGAGCAGATGATAGTCATCGGTCAGTTCCCGCTCGAACCATGTATCGTTGCCATCAGGCTCGATCACCACGCACAGATCACTTAATCCAGAGGGATGTGCAATGGTGCGCGGTTCAATGGCTATCACCGTTCCTGACGTTGGGGCATGTACGGGCAGCACACGTCCCCCACCGTGGTATTGGGTAAGCGGTTGTCCTTTGAGGACCTTCTCGCCGGTTTTTACCATCAGATCGCCAGCCTGACCGGCGTGCTGCTGCAATGGCACTACATAGTAAGGTGCCAGATCGATCCGGCGAATCGGAGTATTGTTGGATTGTGACTTCATTTCCGGCGGATGGATCCCGCCATCAAAATCCCAAATACGGCCGCTCTGAATGGCCTTAATCACACTGGACATAACTTAACTAACGACCTTTACTGGAATTGTGTTCAGATCCCATTTCCATGTGTCGGGAGTTACGCTGACCGGTTGCATTTCAATACAATCCGTCGGGCAGGGGGCAACACACAGATCACAGCCGGTGCAGAGATCAGAAATAACGGTATGGACCGACTTGGTCGAGCCAATAATGGCATCCACCGGACAGGCCTGAATACATTTGGTACAGCCGATGCATTGCTCTTCGTGAATAAAGGCCACGAATTTGCGAGGCTCTGCGTTTGCAGCATCCGCATCGGCCGCCGGTGGTTCGACACCTAACAGATCGGCAATTTTTAGCACCACGGCTTCACCGCCAGGGGCGCATTTATTGATTTGTTCACCGTTGCTGACTGCTTCCGCATAAGGGCGGCAGCCCGGATAGCCACATTGCCCACATTGGCTTTGCGGTAAAATAGCATCGAGTTGATCGACAATCGGATCGGCTTCAACTTTGAATTTGATAGAGGCAAAACCCAGTAATACGCCAAACAGCAGTGCCAGTCCGATCAGTGCCAGCACGGCCCAAAACAGAGTCATCATTTTTTATTTAACCAGTCCGGTAAAGCCCATAAATGCCAGAGACATCAGCCCAGCAGTAATCAGTGCGATGGATGAACCCTTAAATGGGGCCGGAATATCGGCGAGGGCGATACGTTCGCGCAGGGCGGCAAACAAAACCAAAACTAACGAGAACCCAACGGCGGCACCAAATCCGTATACTACGGATTGCATAAAGTTGTGCGCCAAATTGGTATTCAGCAATGCCACACCGAGAACGGCACAGTTGGTGGTGATAAGCGGCAAGAAGATCCCGAGCAGGCGGTAGAGCGCCGGGCTGCTTTTGCGTACCACCATTTCGGTAAACTGCACGACAACAGCAATAACTAGAATAAATGAAAGGGTACGCAGATAACCGATCCCAAAGGGGATCAGAATAAAGCGATCCATTAG
>JBOFCH010000019.1:0-5059 GCA_051645985.1 Plesiomonas sp.
CAGCATATCGCCGGTATCCAGACCGATATCCATCTGCATGATGGTGATACCGGTTTCGCTATCACCAGCCCACAGTGAGCGCTGGATAGGCGCTGCGCCTCGCCAGCGTGGCAGCAAGGAGCCGTGTACGTTGATGCAACCTAAACGCGGCAGATCCAGCACCACTTTGGGCAGGATTAAGCCATAGGCAACAACCACCATAACATCGGCATTCAGGGCAGCCAGCTCTTGCTGGTACTCTTCTTTGCGCAGTGTGGGTGGTTGGAATACGGGAATGGCGTGTTGTTCGGCCAGAACTTTGACCGGACTTGGGGTGAGTTTTTTTCCGCGCCCGGCCGGGCGATCCGGCTGGGTGTAGACGCCGACCACCTGATGCTCAGAAGCAAGCAACGCGTCAAGATGACGCGCTGCAAAATCAGGGGTACCGGCAAAGACAATACGTAATGCTTGGCTCAAAAGGTCACTCCGTTAAGCTTGACGACGGGCTTGTTTATCCATCTTTTCAATCTTCTGCCGGATGCGCTGACGTTTGAGCGGCGACAGGTAATCGACAAACAGTTTGCCTTCGAGGTGATCCATCTCATGTTGAATACAGATCGCCAGCAGATCATCTGCTGCTAACTCGAAAGGTTGCCCTTCATAGTTAAGAGCACGGATCCGGACTTTTTCGGCCCGGGCAACCAGTGCTCGCGAACCTGGGACTGACAGGCATCCTTCCTCGATTCCGGTATCCCCTGATTTTTCAATCAGCTCCGGATTGATCAGAACCAAACGTTCATTGCGGTTTTCGGACACATCAATGACAACGATCCGTTGGTGTATGTTCACTTGTGTGGCTGCCAGTCCGATACCTTCTTCTTCGTACATGGTATCAAACATATCGTCTACGATACGCTGGATGTCAGCATTCACTTCAGCAACCGGCGCCGCTTTGGTGCGCAGCCGCTCGTCGGGAAAATGTAATACCTGCAATACTGCCATAAGAGTCTTGGAGCTGTACCTTGATTTCTAAACCGATGATCGGTGACATTCTAGACATTTTCACCGGTGATTGACAGCATTTGGTCGTCGACCACCATCTGAAAGGTAAAATGCCGTGAAGTTTCGTTGGCTATCTCTGCTGTTGCTCGTGCCTTGGCTGAGTATAAGTGCTCCTCAGCTCAAAGATAACTATCCGCAAGAATATATCGTGAGGAAGGGCGATACGCTATGGGATATTGCCGGCCAGTTTCTGACTCAGCCGTGGCGTTGGCCGGAAATCTGGCAGAAGAACCAACAGATTGCCGATCCGCATTGGATCTTTCCGGGCGATCGCCTGTTTTTGCACTGGGTGAATGGTAAACCGGTGCTGAGTAAAGATCCCAACGTCGGAAGCGGTGCAACTCATGGCGTCAGCCCGATCCCGACGTTGGATGTGGGGCGGCTGCTCACCTATTTAAATCAAGAGCAGATTGCCGATCAGCAGGCCTTGAAAGAGTGGCCGAAGGTGATTGGCAACAATGATGGCCAGCGGCGGATGACCGGTGGTCGCCCTCTGTATATTGATGGCCTGTTGGTCAGTGGCGAGCGCTATGCCGTGTTCCGACCGCAAGAGGCTATTCAGGATAAAAACCGTCAGACACTGGGCATGCGAATGAGTCGTGTGGCGACGGTCGAGGTATCGGATAGCGGGCCGGTGAGTACCGCACTGGTGGTAGGCGATCCGCTGCTGGAGATTGCGCCGGGGGATGTGGTGGTGCCGGAGTTGCAGTCAGATTCTTATTCACTGCGCATGGGTTTGCAGCCGAGTACGGCGATTAAAGGCGAGATCCTCGATACTTCCAGTGGCAGTAACTGGATGGTACCGCGTGATGTGGTGACGCTGAATATTGGTAAAGCGCAAGGAGTTCGTCAGGGGGATGTGTTTTTAGTCAAAGCCCCCGGCTTGGAAACGGTGAAAACCCGCGATGGACGCAAACTGGCGCAAGATGCGACCACCGGGCAGCGTTGGTTGGATCGACATAATGAACGCTTGCCGGGAGAGTGGGTTGGCCAAGTTGTTGTCTTCCAAGTGACCGACAAACTGAGTTTGGGTTTGCTGATGTCATTGCAAGAGCCAACCCGACTGGGCGCACAAGTGATCAGTCCGCGTTATGCCGATAGTATGAATCATGCCAACGCCGGTTGAGTGCTGGCTACGGTTGTACAGTGTACCGGGAATTGGCCCGGTACGGCTGAAAAAGTGGTTGAGCCGTTTTTCGTTGGCGCAATTGGCGGCTCATTCAGTGGCTGATTGGCGTACGCTGGGCTGGAGTGAACGCCAGTGCGCGTTTTGGCAACAAGAGTCCCACCAGTGGGTCGCGCAAGCACTACACTGGCGTGATGCCTCCCCTACCCATCATATTCTGACGCTGGATGATCCGGTCTACCCACCTTTATTACAGCAACTACCGGATGCTCCCGCGGTCTTATTTATACAAGGCATGCCAGAAGTTTTACTGCGCCCACAATTGGCGATGGTAGGAAGTCGGCATTGCACACCGTATGGTCGGCAGTGGGGACATTATTTTGCCGCTGAGTTAGCGCGTAGCGGCATGGTGATCACCAGTGGTCTGGCGCTCGGCATTGATGCTTGTTGTCATCAGGCGGCGTTGGAGGTGGCTGGCCTTACTGTGGCGGTATTGGGCAGTGGGTTGCAAAAGCTCTATCCACGCCAACATCAAACGCTCGCGCGCCAGATTGTGGCGCAGCAAGGGGCGCTGGTGTCGGAGTTTTTTCCGTGGCAGGTTGCGCGGCCGGAGAATTTTCCGCGCCGCAATCGGATCATCAGTGGGCTAGCGGTTGGGTTACTGGTGGTAGAGGCCGCCGAAGGGAGCGGCTCGCTGATCTCCGCGCGCTATGCACTGGAGCAGGGGCGGGAAGTGTTTGCATTACCGGGCGCCATTGGCAGTGGCGCGAGCCGGGGTTGTCATCAGTTAATCCGACAAGGCGCGTGGTTGGTGGAGTCGCCAGCCGATATTCAAGAACAACTGGGTACTCTGGTTTGTTGGGTAAATGAACAGCAGACAGAATTAATTGCATCTACCGAGGCTCAGCAATTGCCATTTGCTGAGGTGTTAGCTACCGTAACGGAAGAAGTTACACCTGTAGATGTTGTCGCCGAACGTGCCGGCCAACCTGTTGCTGACGTTCTGATCCAGTTACTGGAGCTAGAGCTGGCCGGTTGGATCGCAGCAGTACCTGGCGGCTATGTCCGGATAAGGAGGACAGGCCATGTTCGACGTATTGATGTACCTATTTGAAACTTATGTCCACACGGAGCAAGAAATTCATGTGGATCAGGAAGCCTTGTCAGATGAACTGACTCGGGCTGGTTTTCATCCAGAAGAAATTAACAAGGCACTGATCTGGCTGGAGAAGCTGGCAGCACTGCAGGAAAGTGATGTAACGCCGTATCTGCTGGCGCAGGCGCCTGACACCATTCGGATCTATACCGATGAAGAGATGAGCCGCTTAGATGTCGAGTGTCGTGGTTTTCTGCTGTTTTTAGAGCAGATAGAAGTCTTGGATACCGATACCCGTGAAATGGTGATCGACCGGGTCATGGAGTTGGAAGCCGGTGAGCTGGAGCTGGAAGACCTGAAATGGGTGGTACTGATGGTACTGTTTAATGTTCCCGGCCATGAAGCGGCGTATGAAAAAATGGAAACCATCCTGTTTGAAGCCAAAGGCGAAGGGATGCAGCACTGAGTATGAATAAAACACCGTTATTTCAGGCGCAATCGCAACAACAGGATGTGTGTCCGGAGTGCGGAGCGGCCCTGCAAATCCGTCAAGGTAAGCAGGGCTTGTTTCTGGGTTGCAGCGCCTATCCCGCTTGTGATTATTTGCGTCCGCTACAACAGCGGGATGGGCACATCATCAAAGTATTGGAAGGTCAGCCGTGCCCGTCCTGTCACGCCGACTTGGTGTTGCGCCAAGGGCGCTATGGGATGTTCATCGGCTGCTCGGCATTCCCACAGTGCCAGTATACGCAGGCTCTGGATGCCCCGGCGCAGACGGCGGCGGCTTGTCCACAATGTCATTCGGGGCAGCTATTGCAGCGCTTGTCACGCTATGGCAAAACTTTCTATGCCTGCGATCGCTATCCGGCCTGCCAGTTTGCGGTCAACTACAAACCGGTTAGCCGTGAGTGTCCGCACTGCCATTATTCGTTGTTGCTGGAAAGAAAAACCGCGCAAGGCGTCCGTTTGCAATGTGCCAATAAGCAGTGCGGGCGTTGGATTGATCACGACTAATTTCCGGAAGATTCCCATGAGCTCATTAGAACACTGTGTGGCTGCCCTGCATCAGGGGGAGGTCATCGCTTATCCCACCGAAGCGGTCTTTGGCGTGGGTTGTGATCCGGATAATCAGCTGGCCGTGGAACGGTTGTTGGCCCTTAAACAGCGGCCGGTAGAAAAAGGATTGATCCTGATTGCCGCCGACTATGCCCAATTGCTGCCGTATGTGGATGACAGTCAGCTCTCCACCGAGCGTCTGGCGCTGATTTTACAAAGCTGGCCGGGGCCGGTGACATGGGTGATGCCGGCTAAGTCGTCAGTACCACGCTGGTTGACGGGCCAGTTTGACTCGATAGCAGTGCGCATATCCGATCACCCTGATGTACGCCGTTTGTGCCATGCATTTGGTAAGCCACTGACTTCAACCAGTGCCAATTTGACCGGCTTGCCTCCTTGCCGTCTAGAGCAAGAGGTGGCGGCACAATTTGGCTCGCAGCTGGCCGTGTTGTCAGGGCTGGTGGGCGGACGAGAGAACCCCTCTGAAATTCGTGATGCGCAAACCGGGGCTGTGTTGCGTCCGAGCTAATCAGCGAACTCTATTTCTTCACCCTAGACGACGGAGCCGGTATTTCATGGATCATTATGCTGTTATTGGTCACCCCATACATCACAGTCGCTCACCGCTGATTCATCAGTTGTTTGCCGAGCAAACGGGTCAGGTCATGCGTTATGACGCGCTGTTGGGGCCACTAGACGGGTGTGAGCTTTTTATCTGGCAGTTTTTCCGTCAACAGGGG
>JBOFCH010000020.1:0-7241 GCA_051645985.1 Plesiomonas sp.
CGGCAACTGAGCCAAGTCGCGCCGATATCCATCACCACCAGCTGCATACCGGTGGCATTGCTGAGCGTGACTAAGGTAGCCGGACGCCCATCGGGGGCCGGATCGCGCGTCATACTCAGACGCAAATCAGGTAACACTGACGCAGTGCCAGTGCCAGTGCCAGTGCCTGTGCGATCGCGATGTTGTGAACATATCTCCACTGTGCGCTCCTCAGTGACTGTCCATAACGCCAGCCCCATCACTGGCCTCACAAACATAAATATCCGCTTGCAGACCGGTCGCGGCGCTGTAACGCTCTTCCACTCGACGGGTTACCGCCTCCACCAACGTTGGTGGAACCAGTGCGACCACACAACCGCCGAAGCCGCCGCCCGTCATGCGAACCCCGCCCTGCTCGCCGAGGACCTCTTTGATCATCTCAACCAACCGATCGATTTCTGGCACCGTGATGGCAAAATCATCACGCATCGACGCATGCGACTGCGCCATCAATGCGGCGATTGCGCCCACATCGCCACGGCGTAACGCTGCCGCGGCATCTAGGGTGCGCTGATTTTCGGTGATCACGTGACGCGCTCGGCGCGCGACAATCGGATCTAGCGCATGCGCCCGCGCGGTGAACTGCGCTAAGGTCACATCGCGCAAAGCTGGCACGCCGAAAATTTGCGCCGCCTCTTCACACTGGCGACGGCGGGTGTTGTACTCGCTGTCCACCAGCCCACGCTTTTTGTTCGAGTTGATGATCATCACCCGCAGCGTCGGCGGCATCGCCACCGCTTGTGTTTCCAGTGTCCGGCAATCCAACAGCAGCGCATGGCCAGCTTGTCCTTCAGCCGAGATCATTTGATCCATAATGCCGCAGTGACAACCGACAAACTGGTTTTCTGCCTGCTGACCGTTCAAGGCTATCTCGGCTTGGCTGATTTCCAGACCGTACAGCACTTTAAACGTCTGTCCGATCACCACTTCCAAAGCGGCGGAAGAACTCAACCCCGCCCCTTGCGGTACATTACCACTGACCACGATGTCCGCGCCGCCGAACTGATACCCGCGCTCACGCAAGCATTTCACCACGCCGCGAATATAGTTAGCCCACATTTTTTCCGGCAAAAATGCCGGCGTACCAGTGACATCAAACTCATCCTGCGCATGCTGATAATCCGCCGCAATCACGCGCACCCGATGGTCATCACGACGCGCTGCCGCGACCACGGTCTGATAGTTAATGGCGCAAGGCAGTACGAAACCATCATTATAGTCGGTGTGCTCACCAATCAGATTTACCCGCCCCGGCGCTTGGATCAAATGTGTCGGTGCATAGCCTAAACGCTCGGTAAAAACCGCGGTAACTTTCTGCGTTAATTCTGACATCGATTGTTTCTTCCTGTTCTGGTTGTTGGCGGACAGTGCTGGAGCGCTATCCGCACATCATCATCCGTGGGCAGCGTCTTTATAATGAATATCACTGACATCGCGTAAACGTTGGGCAGCTTGCTCTGGGGTAATATCGCGCTGGGTTTCCGCCAGCATTTCATAGCCGACCATAAATTTGCGCACCGATGCGCTACGCAGTAGTGGCGGATAAAACAATGCATGCAGCTGCCAATGTGCGGTGTCACGGCCATCGGTAAAAAACGGCGCGTAATGCCAGCCCATTGAGTACGGGAATGCGCAGTGGAATAGGTTATCATAGCGGCTGGTCAGCTTTTTCAACGCCAACGCTAAATCGCTACGCTGTACCGCACTTAAATCGCTCATGCGGCGCGCCGGCGCTTTCGGTAACAGCATGGTTTCAAATGGCCACGCCGCCCAGTACGGCACTAACGCCACCCAATGCTCAGTCTCCGTGACCATCCGCGCCCCATCGCGCAGCTCGGCGGCCACATAATCGATCAATAAATTGCGGCCATATTGCTGGTAATACGCCTTGAGATGCTGATCTTTACGCGCAATTTCATTGGGCAGAAAACTGTTAGCCCAGATTTGACCATGTGGATGAGGCTGCGAGCAGCCCATGGTTTCGCCTTTGTTCTCAAACGCCTGCACCCACAGATAGGTTTTCCCTAACTCTTCAATTTGGGCATTCCACGTCTCGATAACGCCTTCAATCTGCGGCAAGGATAATTCCGGCAGCGTTTTACTGTGATCGGGGGAAAAGCAGATCACCCGGCTCAATCCGCGCACCCCTTGGGTTTGAAACAGCGGGTTATCTTGCGCGCTAATCTGCGGCGTATCGGTTTTCAGCGCCGCAAAATCATTGCTAAATACATAGGTACCTGAGTAATCAGGGTTCACATCTCCGGAAATACGCGTATTGGTCGGGCACAAGAAACAGCCTTGCTCATAGGCCGGTAACGCCTGCTCGGCTGGGGCTTCGTCTTGTCCGCTCCACGGGCGCTGCGCGCGATGCGGGGAAACCAGTACCCACTGACCGGTCAATGGGTTGTAGCGGCGATGCGGATCGCTCGCGGGATCCAGCCCAGCCACAAAGGCTGGAGAGGTGACTTGCATAGGGTTTCTCCTGTCATACAGCGCTATCCGCCCGCGCCAATAGCATTCATTGCGTTGTGAGAGGGCGTAGCGCTGCGGATACGTCGGTTGCCAGCGCCATCCTCAACCTTGTTCATGTGAGTGACATCAGCTTAACAATCCCCTTGCTTGGGTTCCGTGATCAAAATGGCAAAGGTAAATTTTTTACTAAAATTGAATTTAATTTAGTAAAAACATGAGACGGAGATCCGTGACACACAAAAGTAATCGGTGAATATATTGTGTGTTTTACTAAAAATTAATGCATATTTTGCGGCATAATTTAGAATGCCCATTAACTGCTGTGTAATTCACCGCTGCATCAAGCAGTCATGCAGCAAATAGAAAAAGAGATAGCGACAGAGATAAAAACATGGCCACGTTAAAAGATATTGCAACGGAAGCCGGCGTATCGCTGGCAACCGTCTCGCGCGTACTCAATGACGATCCTTCCCTAAGCGTCAAGGAAGAGACCAAACACCGAATTTTGGAGATTGCCGAGAAGCTGGAGTACAAAACCAGCAGCGCCAAGAAGGCTCATGTGGCGGCAATCCCCGAACATCACATTTTGGCGCTGTATAACTACCGGCAGGATGCAGAGATCAATGATCCGTATTACCTGTCTATTCGCCACGGCATTGAAACCCAATGTGAAAAACTCGGGCTACGCCTAACCAACAGCTATGAAAGTTGGATTGATCCCGCACTCAAAAAAGTCACAGGGATCTTAATGGTGGGAAAAACCAGCCACGAAGTCATGCAGCATGCCGCGCAGGTAGCCGACAATATCTGTTGTTTGGATTTTCACGATAGCCAGTCCAACTATGATTCAGTCGACATTGATTTAGCTAAAATCAGCAAGGAAGTAATTGATTTTTATATCAGTCAGGGAATAGACCGGATTGGTTTTATCGGCGGACAAGATGCGCCCGGCCGCGCCGATATTCGCGAAATGGCCTTTGCCGAATACGGTCAGCTAAAAGGGGTGGTACGTGACAGCGATATCTATCGCGGCGACTTCTCCAGTGCTTCCGGCTACCACCTAGCCCGTGAAATGCTGAGTCATTCCCAGCGGCCACAAGCCTTGTTTATTGCCTCTGACTCTATCGCGATCGGCGTGTTGCGCGCCTTGTTAGAGCACGGTTTACAAATCCCACAGGATATTTCGCTGATTAGCGTGAATGATATTCCGACCGCCCGCTTTACCTATCCGCCACTCTCTACGGTGCGCATTCACTCCGAGATGATGGGCATGCAAGGGGTGAATTTACTGGTGGAAAAAGCCCGCGATGGCCGCGCCCTGCCACTGCAAGTGTATGTTCCAACTAAATTAAAGTTACGCGGCACCACACGCTAACATAAGCAACGTTAAAGAAAACCACATGCACATTCGCGCGGCTCACCTTATCGCGAGCAGCGCGGATCATAGCGAGCATCACCGCTACCCTAGCCACACCTCCTTTTCCTAAGATCATCTTCACGCGCCCTCTTCCTAGCCGTTTTTGCGCCTTCGTTACGTGGATAATTTTTATCCGGATCACAGCCCATGTTCAAAATCTCACCGTTTTCGTGATCGCGTTTAAGTAAAACAACTTTTACCGATTTAATTTAGTAAATTTTTACTAATATATTTTCTAGGATCTGTACCCGCTTTTACGAATGACATCGGTGAGTGGCCATGAATGGCAACGCTAAATGGCCACGCCGAGAGGAGAATAAAACGTGAACAATTGGGAAAACATCCACCGTCTGCATGAGAACCGGATGGCTCCGCGGGCCTATTTCTTTGGCTATGACAGCCCAGAAAAAGCGCAGACGTTCCAGCGCGAACTCAGCCACCGCTTTATGCTGCTCAGCGGCCAATGGTCTTTCCACTATTTCAGCAATCCACTGCGGGTGCCGGATGAGTTTTACTCCGCGCCGATGCGCGATTGGGGCCACATCACCGTGCCAAACATGTGGCAGATGGAAGGCCATGGCGACCTGCAATACACCGACGAAGGATTCCCGTTCCCGATTGATGTGCCGTTTGTCCCTACCGATAACCCAACCGGCGCTTACCAGCGCACCTTCACGCTGGGCGAAGGCTGGAAAAACCAACAAACCATCTTGAAATTCGACGGCGTCGAAACCTATTTCGAAATCTACATCAACGGCCAGTATGCCGGCTTTAGCAAAGGCAGTCGCCTAACCGCCGAATTTGATATCTCCGCGCTGGTGCAACAAGGTGAAAACTTGTTGTCAGTTCGCGTGATGCAATGGGCGGATTCCACCTATATCGAAGACCAAGACATGTGGTGGACCGCCGGCATTTTCCGCGACGTGTATCTGGTGGGTAAAGAGCCGGTACATGTGCAAGATTTTACCGTGCGTACCGACTTTGCTGCTGATTACCAGAGCGCCACCCTCTCCTGCCATGTTGAGCTGGAAAACCTGCAAACACCCGTCGCGCAAGGCTATAGCCTCGGTTATGCCCTGTATGATGGCGCGCAAATGATCGCCGAAGGCTGCTGCGATAACCTGAATATCGACCAGCGCGCCCGCACCACCTTTGCTATCGATGTATTCAATCCAATAGCGTGGAGCGCGGAAAACCCGTACTTGTATCGCCTGATGCTGACGCTGCGCGATGCGCATGGCCAGACAGTGGAAGTGATCCCGCAGCGCGTGGGCTTTCGTGATATCAAGGTGCGCGATGGCCTGTTCTACATCAACAATCACTACGTGATGTTGCACGGGGTGAACCGCCACGATAACGATCACCTCAAAGGTCGCGCCGTGGGCATGGATCGCGTCGAAAAAGACCTGATCCTGATGAAGCAGCACAATATCAACTCGGTACGCACCGCGCACTACCCGAACGATCCGCGTTTTTACGAGCTGTGCGATATCTACGGTCTGTTTGTGATGGCCGAAACCGATGTCGAAACCCACGGCTTTGCTAACGTCGGCGATCTGAGCCGCATCACCGATGATCCAGAGTGGGAAGCGGTGTTCGTTGATCGCGCCGTGCGTCATGTGCATGCGCAGAAAAACCATCCCTCCATCATCATGTGGTCATTGGGTAACGAGTCCGGTTATGGCTGTAATATCCGCACCATGTACCACGCCACCAAAGCGTTGGATGACACCCGCTTAGTGCACTACGAAGAAGATCGTGACGCCGAAGTGGTCGATGTGATCTCCACCATGTACTCACGCGCCCAGCTGATGAATCACTTCGGCGAGCATCCGCACGCGAAGCCTCGCATTATCTGCGAATACGCCCACGCGATGGGTAATGGCCCCGGCGGCTTAACCGAATACCAAAATGTGTTTTATCGCCACAAACACATCCAAGGTCACTATGTGTGGGAATGGTGCGATCACGGCATCTTCGCCCGCGATGAACAAGGTAACGCCTTCTACAAATACGGTGGCGACTTCGGTGATTACCCGAATAACTACAACTTCTGTATGGATGGCCTGATCTACCCCGATCAAACTCCAAGCCCTGGCCTGAAAGAGTACAAGCAAGTGATTGCGCCGGTGAAAATCCGCGCGTTAGATGCCAGCAACGGCCAGTTTGTGGTGAGCAACCGGTTCTGGTTCTCCACGCTGGATGACTACACCATCACCGCCGAAGTGCGCGCCGAAGGGGAAACGCTCGCCACCCAGCAGTTCAAAGTGCTCGGCCTACCAGCAGACTCCGAACGCGAAGTACAGCTGACGCTGCCGGCGTTGGATGAGCGGGAAACCTTTATCAACTTCACGGTACGTAAAGATTCACGCACGCCATACTGCGCCGCTAATCACGACATCGCGGTCTATCAATTTAACCTCAAGGCCAACACAGCTTGTGCGCCACTGTACATCAACCACAACGCGATCGCCTTGCAGCGCAGCGAAGATCGCCTGTCGCACACCATCAGCGGTCATAACTTCTGCCTGCGTTTTTCCAAGCTCAACGGCAAGCTGACCTCGTGGCTAGTAAACGGTAAAGAGCTGATTCAATCAGCGCCCAAGCTGAATTTCTTCAAACCGATGATCGATAATCACAAGCAAGAGCATCAAGGCCTGTGGGAGCCTGCGCATTTGCCTATCATGCAAGAGCACTTCCGCCAGATGGACGTGAGCGAGTGTGGTGAGGTCATCAATATCACCACCACCAGCATCATCGCGCCACCGGTGTTTGATTTTGGCATGCGCTGCACCTATCGCTACCAGATCAATGCCCAAGGCCAGTTGAATGTGGCGTTGAGCGGCGAGCGTTATGGCGATTACCCGCACGTCATCCCAGTCATTGGTTTGGATTTGGGCATTCACGCTGACTTTGACCAAGTGACCTATTACGGCCGCGGCCCAGAAGAGAACTATCAAGACAGCTGCCAAGCCAACCTGATTGATGTGTACCAGACCACCGTGGCTGACATGTTCGAGAACTACCCGTTCCCGCAAAACAACGGCAACCGTCAGAACACCCGTTGGGCAGCGCTCACTGACCGCCATGGCAGTGGTTTGCTGGTTAAACCGCAGCAAGAAATCAACTTCAGCGCGTGGTTCTACACCAATCAAAATCTGCATCAGGCCCAGCACACCAATGAGCTGGCAAAGAGCGGCTACATCACCCTGAATCTGGATCATCAGGTGATGGGCTTAGGCTCTAACTCGTGGGGCAGCGAAGTGCTCGACTCTTATCGCGTATACATGGACCGCTTTGCCTACGGCCTGAC
>JBOFCH010000021.1:0-1757 GCA_051645985.1 Plesiomonas sp.
TGCAGTCATTATGACTGCCATTTCTGTGCGCTTTTGTTTTTTCTCTGTTTTGTTTTTGCCGGAATAAGCCGCATGAATCTGACTTCCGCCCTATCCACTGCTGCTGTTGAATCTCGTGTGGCAGCCTCCGTGACCGACATTTGCCACCATCCAATGCAAGTGCTCGATATTCACCAAGAAACCCGTGATGTCTGGACGTTAAGTTTGCAGCCATCCCAACCTTACCCCTATCGGCCCGGTCAGTACGCGCTAGTACGCATCGGCCATGATGGTGCTGTCATCCGGGCTTATACGCTCTCTTCATCACCGGATGTCTCTGACTGCCTCACTCTCACTGTACGTCGTATCGCACAGGGTTTGGGGTCGTCATGGTTAACCGGCGAGGTCAGTGTCGGTGACACGCTATGGCTGAGTGATGCTCAAGGAGAGTTCACCTGTGCTGCACACCCGGAAAACGCGCACTATCTAATGCTAGGCGCGGGCTGCGGGATCACCCCGTTGATGTCGATGATTCGCTGGCTACTGGTCTTTCGTCCACAGACTCAGATCACCTTGCTGTATCACGCCAGTGAAGTCGCCGATGTGATTTTTGCCGAGCAGTGGCAGCAACTGGCCGCCCGCCATCCGCAACAACTGACCGTTCACTTGCTAGCCCGTCAGTCCTACTGGCCGGATGAACTCCGTTCACGGTTAAATCAGGCAACGCTGGAGATGTTAGTGCCGGATATCCGCGAGCGGATCCTGATGACCTGTGGCCCAGAAGGCTATATGCAAAGTGCGGTGCAACTGGCCAGTACGCTGGGTGTGCCACCGGAAAATATCTACCAAGAAGCATTCTTTACTGCCATCAGTGCCGGTAATACGTCCACTCATCTAGCCGAAACAGAGCAAAGCGAAGGTCAGTCAGCGACACAACACATTCGAATGCACATCCGCCATGCCTTGCGTGATATTCAGGTTCCGGTGGGAACCTCATTACTGGCGGCGATGGAGCAACATAACCTACCGGTGTTTGCTGCCTGTCGTGCCGGTGTGTGTGGTTCATGTAAGGTGCAGATTTTAGACGGTGATGTGGACACCACTAGCCAAAGTGGCTTAACTGCCGCTGAAATCGAACAAGGTTATGTTTTGGCCTGTAGTTGCCGTCTTAAGCAAGATATTACATTGGCCTGATGGCATCCGTTCCAATGGCAATACCACAATAACAACGATTTCGTAATAACAATAAGTAAAACGGCCGACGTACCCTCGTCGGCCGCAACGCATTCCACTGACAATAAACGCTCATTGGGCTTTATTTATAGAAGCCAGATTTAGGCTCCGGATTTAGACGACGGTTTCTCAGCACTGTCCGCTGTATCCTCCTCATCCTTCGCACCAAAAATCCCATGGCCTGAATTCAGCAGCATAGAAACCAACATATTATTGTCAATCTCCTCTCCGTTTAAGATCCGTGCCAAAATTTCACTACCAAATAATTGCGGCGACAGGATAATATCGGGCTGCACCTTTTTAATTTTATTCAAGTTCTTGCTATCACTGACGGCCAGGACTGTTTTTACATCTTTACTGAGATCTTTAGCTGACAGCACTACAAACGCATTATCTGCATCGTTGTCACTCAGCGCCAAAATAGCACGGCAGCTATCAATGCCAGCTTTCTTCAACACCGCGCTATCATTACTGTCACCGGAAATAATATCAAACTTACCGCCCAAACGTTGCTCTAGTTGATTAGCATCATCCTCCGGCAAGTT
>JBOFCH010000022.1:0-1931 GCA_051645985.1 Plesiomonas sp.
GGTACCGAATCCACCGGTGGAGCCTGTTTTATGCACCCAGGAGGAGGCAACAGCAGGAGCCGGAGGCTCTATCGCTGCTGCCGGATGTGGTGCCAGTGCTATTGCACCATCACTGTCTTTTGCCATCGATGCACCATTGACTGGCCAGTTGAGCATTTCCCAGCCAAGCCCCTGATACATATTACCAATGCGCCAGTAGCGCGCCTGCGCCATCTCCAGTCCCTTCATTAGTGTAGGGCTGCTGACATGCTGCGGTGCCATATTGGCTTGCAGCCATGCGGCCATGTCCGTGATAGAGGATTTCACCCCGTAAGATTCTGCGTCCAGCATACCGGGCGAGACATGTACCGGATTGTTATTACGGTAGCCCCAAGCATAGTTTTTCTCTTCGGCAGTGGGAATGGTAATCCAAGTGTGTTTTAGATTCAGTGGTTGCAGTACGCGCTGGTTCATCGCATCGCTAAAGCTAAGCCCAGAAGGCTTCACCGCCAATGCTCCGAACAAGCCGATACTGCTGTTGGCATACACCCTCGTTGTACCCGGTGCCCACTGTGGTTGCCATTGCTGGTAGAACTCGAGCAAAGACGCGTTGTCCGTAACGTTATCAGGCACTTGTAGCGGAAGGCCACCCGCGGTATAGGTCGCCAGATCTCGCATGGTTATCTCTTGCCACTGCTTGCCATTCAACGCTGGCCAGTAGTGGTTAGCTTTATCACTCAGCTTGATTTCACCACGGGCGACGGCATCTCCACCTAACACTCCGGTGAAAGTTTTGCTAACGGAACCCAGCTCGAACAGCGTCTGTGTTGTGACAGGGCGATTGTTCTTCACGTCTGCCTTGCCCCAGGTGAAGTAGTACGGCTGGCCCTGATAAATCACTGCCACGGCCATGCCCGGGATAGCCTGCTCTTTAAGTAGAGGCTCGATAGTGCGATTTACCGTTTGAGTGATTTGCTCAGTAGAGAGCGTGTTTGGGGCGGCAAAGCTTGCCGTGGAGAGCGAAAGTGTGGCCAGTGCCAGCACACCATTCAACATTTTTTGCATGAGTGATAAAATTCCATAAGAGAGAGTATAAAATGTCTTAACCCTTTGAGACGCGCTCAGTTTGTGGGATTTTATACCGGCTGACAAACGGTTAAATTTATCATCTACTTGCAGTTTTTCTAACAGATATCACGATGACCCGAAGCTATATCCCACTTAATGCCTTGCGTGCCTTTGAAGCCGCTGCGCGACACTTAAGCTTTACTCACGCGGCTATTGAGCTGAACGTAACTCATTCTGCAATTAGCCAGCAGGTGAAAACTCTGGAAGAACACCTTAAGTGTCAGTTATTTGTGCGGGTATCGCGTGGGTTGATGCTGACGACGGAAGGGGAGAATTTACTGCCGGTGTTGAATGACTCCTTTGACCGTATCGCCAACACACTCGATCGTTTCAGCGCGCAACCACTACGAGAAAAACTTAAAATTGGCGTGGTCGGGACATTTGCTGTGGGGTTCCTGCTACCTAGGCTGTCGGATTTTCACCGCCACTGTCCGCATATCGATCTGCAATTGTCGACACACAACAATCGGGTCGATCCGGCGGCAGAAGGGCTGGATTACACGATTCGCTTTGGCAGCGGCGCTTGGTTCGGCACCGAGGCGATATTCCTTTGCGATGCACCGCTCTCTGCGCTCTGTACGCCGGTCATTGCAGAAACACTACAAAAACCCGCCGATGTGCTTAACTACACTTTGCTGAGATCCTTTCGCCGTGACGAATGGACGACATGGCTGATAGCTGCCGGAGAAGCGCCGCCTGCACCGACGCATCCGGTGATGGTTTTTGACACCTCTCTGGCAATGCTCGAAGCGGCGCAGCTCGGGGCCGGTATTGCGATTGCGCCAGTCAGTATGTTCAGCAATCTGCTTAACAGCGAGCGCATT
>JBOFCH010000023.1:0-8038 GCA_051645985.1 Plesiomonas sp.
GGATCACCATGATGTTCGGGGTTTTGTCGAACATACCTTGATAGGTTTCCCGTACCACTTGCATGATAGGTGAGCTATTGTCTGGCTTCCAGCCCGGGTAGCCACCGGTGAACTCGGCATTCGCGCCAGCCAGCTGAGCCAGTGCCTTGAGCATGTTTTGTACGCCGCTCCGGCCACTGTCGATCAGTGAACGGATCAGGCAGACAATCTTCACTTCGCTATCTGAAGTGGTGACCACACCCACGTTCAGTGACGTTTCTACTACACCCGGCACCACATCGCTCATTCGCATCACGCCGTTCGGGCAGCTGTGCAGCAGGGCCAGCAGACGTTGCTGCGCATCGTGGGCAAAGACCTGCGCGGGTTGTGCGGCATTTTCCAGTACGACGGTCAGGTTTGGCTCGATAGCGCCCAGCTCGTTCTTTTGAATATCAGTGAATTTGCTCACCAACGCTTGCAGATGCTCTACGTTAGCTTGTGGCAGAACAAAGGTCGCTGCGCCTTCACGAGGAATGGCATTACGCAGGGTACCACCGTGAATATCAGACAGACGCAGACCTAACTCGTCGGCATGGCCGAACAGGAAACGGCCCAGCATCTTATTGGCGTTGCCCAGATACAGGTGAATATCACCACCGGAGTGACCACCTTTCAGACCTTTTACAGTCAGGGTGAACGCGTGCATGCCCGCCGGGGTCGCTTCGCGGCCAACGGGCAGTGTCAGAGTCGCGTCGATACCACCGGCGCAGCCCATGTAAATCTCGCCTTCTTCTTCGGAGTCGGTGTTGATCAGGATTTCGCCTTGCAACCAGTTTGGTTGTAGGCCGAAAGCGCCGGTCATTCCGCTTTCTTCGTCAATAGTCAGCAGCACTTCCAGCGGGCCATGCGCCAGATCTGACGAGGCTACTACGGCCAGTGCAGAGGCCATACCGATCCCGTTATCTGCGCCCAGCGTGGTGCCTTGGGCTTTCACCCACTCACCATCAATATAAGGACGGATTGGATCACGGGTGAAGTCATGCTCAGTGTCGTTATTCTTTTGCGGCACCATGTCCAGATGCGCTTGCAGTACCACGGGTTTACGATTTTACATACCTGGCGTTGCAGGCTTACGGATCAAAATATTGCCGACCTGATCGCGCTCCACATGCAGATCTTGGCTGCGCGCCCAGTCCACAATGTAGTGTGCCAGCGCTTCTTCGTGGTGCGATGGGTGTGGAATAGAGCAGATTTTTTCGAAAAATTGCCACAAAGGTTGTGGTGACAGATGGCCCAATTGAGACACGGCGTGAACTCCTTTCGGGTGCCTGACAAAACAGCAATGAAGGGATACTGCTGCGCGGCCCCGTATTGTCAGTAATAGTGAAATCAACCCTGCGCTATTTATAACTACGTTGTCAAATAAAACAGCGTGTTATTTGGCAAAGACAGGTTTATGCCTAACAGCATACCACTGCCGTTGCAGAAGCAAAAAATGATCTGCCGTTTTCTGCGCTAGATTTTCCCCATATGGCTGGCAGTAAAAGGGGCTACCCACTAGGCGCATGCACATCACTGATAAGACAATAAGCTGCAAACGATGAATTATTGCGCTCTATCTGTAATTTTTAGATCAAGAATGATGGGGTATTTTAGTGCTGAAAGGTTTTTGCGTGATTCACATCACTTTTTCTTGTAATTAAATTCCGAAGTGGTATTATTTTGAGCGTTGAGAAAAGCAGCACAACAACATGCAACGCAACTTTAGAAAGCTTAAGGATTAAGCCCGTGTCTCACGCCTCCAAGGAACTGAGAACAAGTTAAAGGCGCCGCATTGGTCTTTAGTAACGCTTGTTAATGAGGTGATTTATGCAAGGTATTTATTGCGATTTATTCTGGAACCGTCGTGGTGTCTATACTGGACAGCAGTTTGTTTACCCACGTGAGTTCGGCTATCGAATTTTCTGATCACCGGTACCTAATCCGGTCATCATGGCAACACGAAACGATTTTGTTCATCCCTATTGGTCTATCCGTTAATTATGATGGCCCACACCTAATTCCTAGGTATTTTTACCACCTTCCAGCGAAGGTGGTTTTTTTTGCCTGTCATTCTGAATTGCTGTAAAAAACAGCAGTTGGCCGCACAATAGTTCAAAAAATTGCATATATTGCAGATTCTCTGCCTGAATCACTGGTTTTTGTCCGGTGTTGTCTCTATAATCGCGCCCCAACAGTTTTTAGCTCTTTTTTATCCAAATTGGCAAACGTTTGCCACTGCGTACATACCAAGACCGATTTCACCAGCCTGTCGGGTTATCTGGCATTCTGCTGAAATCGTTTTTATTCTTGATAACGTGTTACGTCCAACAAAATTGAAATGCAATACCGCTGAGTACGGGTTGCTATCGGGGTTATCGCCATGACAGAAAAATATATCGTCAGCTGGGACATGCTACAGATCCACGCCCGTAAACTGGCTCACCGTTTGCTGCCAGCAGAGCAGTGGAAAGGGATTATCGCGGTGAGTCGCGGCGGTCTGGTACCGGCAGCGTTGCTGGCTCGTGAACTGGGCATTCGTCATGTGGATACCGTGTGTATCTCCAGCTATGATCACAATCATCAGCGTGAACTGACTGTACTGAAGCGCGCGGAAGGTGATGGTGAAGGTTTCTTGCTGGTGGATGATCTGGTAGATACCGGCGGTACCGCCAAGGTGCTGCGTGATATGTATCCGAAAGCACATTTTGTCACCATGTTTGCCAAGCCGGCCGGTCGTCCGTTGGTGGATGACTACGTGATCGACATTCCGCAAGACACATGGATTGAACAACCGTGGGATATGGGTATCACTTTCGTGCCTCCGGTTGCAGGACGTGACTAAAAATTGACTAAACGCCTCGCATCTTGCGGGGCGTTTTCTTATTCTGTGGCGTAAACTCGACAACATCATCGGATGACAGGAGTGTTGTACGTCAATGAGTGAACCCATTAACCGCTCACAGAGCCTGTTTAAACCACAGGTGAATCAGCCGGAAACATCCACGATCGCCCGTCGTCAGCCGCGTATATCCAATCCGCAGATAAACTCTTCGCTGGATGGTCAAACAGAGCCAAGTTGGTATCGGGTGCTGAACCGCCCGCTCTGGATCTGGCGTGGTATTAACCCCATCGATTTGGAAGCCACCTTAGCCCGTATCGCCGTCAGTGATGCCGAGCGTACTCAGCCGCATCTGCTGGATACCGTGATCGGTTATCGCAGCGGTAACTGGATTTACGAATGGGCCAATCAGGCCATGCAGTGGCAGCAAAAAGCGTTAGATACTGATGCGCCGTTGCAAGCCGGCGAGTACTGGCTGCAAGCAGCGATGCATTACAGCATCGCCAGTTACCCACATCTGCGTGGTGACCATCTTGCCGAGCAGGTGGAAGTGTTGGCAAATCGTGCCTATAAAGAGGCGGCGCAGTGTTTGGATTACAGCGTGCGTGAAATCTCACTGCGCTTTGAAGGGCATCCGTTACAAGCTTATTTACATCTACCGGGGGACGATGGGCCTTATCCGGTAGTGATGTTGTGCGGTGGCTTAGATAGCCTACACTGCGACTCGCACCGTTTGTTCCGTGAATATCTGGCGCCGCGCGGTATTGCGATGCTGACGATGGACATGCCTTCCGTGGGCGCGTCATCGCGCTGGACTCTCACGCAGGACACCAGCTGTCTGCATCAGGCGTTATTGCAACATCTGGAGCAGGAGCCGTGGGTAGATCATCATAAAGTGATGGCGTTAGGGATCCGTTTCGGAGCCAATGCCGCCCTGCGCTTAGCTTACTTGGAGCCGCAGCGGTTACGGGGTGTCGCCTGTTTGGGGGCGGTGGTACATCACTTGCTGTGCAATAACCGTCAGTTTGAAAAAGTCCCTCAGATGTATGTCGACATTCTAGCCAGTCGGCTGGGGATTGATGCGGCGGCGGAAGCTCTGTTACGTGCCGAATTACAAAACTATTCGCTGAAAAATCAGGGCTTGCTTGGCCGCCGCTGTCAGGTGCCGGTGTTAGCGGCAGGAATTGAGGGCGATCTGTTTTGTCCTGAGGAGGAAAACCGCTTTATTGCCATGTCATCCATTGACGGTCGGCGTATCCAGATCCCCGCTCGCCCGTTGCAAACCGGCTTCCAACGGGCTATGGAACAAATTGTCAGTTGGATAGAACAAAAATTAATATAAAACAGCTTGCTTACTCTCAGACTTTTGCGGCAACAATAGGCAAACAGTCAAGGAGGTGCATATGCTGGTTCTCGGGCAACCCCGTTCCAAGCTGATCAGAAAAATGGCTGCTCTTGGTCCTTACCTGCGTGAAAACCTGTGTCAGGAGCAGCAATTTTTCTTCGATTGTCTGGCCGTTTGCGCCAACCCGCGTTTGCCGACTGAAAAACGCGAGTTTTGGGGCTGGTGGCTGGAAGTTCAGGCCAATACGGAAGGTCAGGTTTTTGCCTATCAATACCGTTTCGGTTTCTATGACAAAGACGGTGACTGGTTGGAGAAGCCCTTACCGGATAAAGCTACGTCTGATGAAGTCCACACGACTTTGCGAACCTTCTATCCCCGTTTACGTCAGTTATTGCATGGTTTGACCATCGAACTACAGCCTGCGCCTGGGGTATGTGGCATAGATCTCAATACGGCGGCTTGAGCCTGTTACAGTGCGCTGAATCGTGAATATTTTTGTGCTGTCAGTTGGCAGCGCAGCGGCAAGCTGCTACAACAAGGATTCACTTTTTTTCAGCCAAAGCAGGATTCAGGCATTATCCCATGAGCAGTTGTCAAACCATCGTTGTGAAATTGGGTACCAGTGTGCTGACAGGCGGTTCACGGCAGTTGAACCGCGCACACATGGTAGAGCTAGTCCGACAGTGCGCGCAGATGCAACAGGCCGGACACCGTATAGTGATTGTCACTTCCGGTGCCATTGCCGCCGGCCGTGAGCATCTGGGCTACCCCGATCTTCCCCCCACGATGGCGTCTAAGCAGCTGTTGGCCGCCGTCGGACAGACGTGCCTGATCCAGCTGTGGGAGCAGCTTTTCTCTATTTACGGTCTCAATATCGGTCAGATGCTACTGACCCGTGCCGATTTGGAAGATCGCGAGCGTTTTCTGAATGCCCGTGACATGCTGCGGGCCTTATTGGATCAGAATATCGTCCCGGTGATTAATGAAAATGACGCGGTGGCGACGACCGAAATCAAAGTCGGCGATAACGATAATCTCTCGGCGCTGGCGGCGATTTTGGCTGAGGCCGATAAGCTGATTTTGCTCACTGATCAAGCGGGGCTATTTACCGCCGATCCACGCAAACATCCCGATGCCGAGCTGATCCGTGAAGTACACGGTGTGGATGATGCACTGCGCGCCTTGGCCGGCGACAGTGTTTCTGGTTTGGGTACTGGCGGTATGAGTACCAAACTGCAAGCCGCTGATGTGGCTAACCGAGCCGGTATTGAGGTGGTGATCGCCGCTGGTAGCCGCTCGCATGTGATTGCCGATGTGGTCGCGAACACCTCGGTGGGAACCCGTTTTCATCCACAAACCACGCCGCTGGAAAACCGTAAGCATTGGATTTTTGGGCCACCACCGGCCGGTGAAGTGCGGGTGGATGAGGGCGCAGCACTGGCCGTGTTACAGCGCGGCAGCTCATTGCTGCCCAGCGGTGTAATCAGTGTCTCAGGCACCTTCTCGCGCGGTGAGATCTTGCGGGTACGAGCGCCGAGCGGCAAAGAGATCGCGCGTGGGATGAGCCGTTATAACAGTGATGCGCTTAGCCTGATTGCTGGGCGTCAGTCACAGGAAATTGCCGACATTTTGGGCTACGAATACGGGCGGGTGGTGATCCACCGTGATGACCTGATTCTGATTTAAGGGTAAAACAATGAATCGTTTAACGGAGATGGGGCGCGCCGCCAAGCAGGCAGCGTACCGTTTAGCCACCTTAAGTTCGGCTGAGAAAAATCAGGCGTTGCATTTGATAGCCGATGAGCTGGTCGCACGGGAAGCCGATATTTTAGCAGCCAATGCCCGAGACCTGAGTGCTGCGCAAGCGGCGGGCTTGAGTCCTGCGATGCAAGATCGTTTACGGCTGACTCCAGAGCGTTTGCAGGGTATCGCCAGTGATGTGCGTCAGGTTAGCCGTCTGCACGATCCGGTGGGTGAGGTGATGGATGGTTGCCGTTTGGATAGTGGGTTAAGTTTGACTCGGCGTCGGGTACCGCTGGGGGTCATTGGCACCATTTACGAAGCGCGCCCGAATGTGACGATTGATGTCGCCTCCTTGTGCCTGAAAACCGGTAATGCGGTGATCCTGCGTGGGGGGAAAGAAACCGTGCAGACCAATCAGGCGATGGTGGCGGTGATTCAGCATGCGTTGGCGGAGTGTAATTTGCCGGCCGCCGCAGTGCAGTCAATTGACGATCCGGATCGCGCGTTGGTGAATGAGCTGCTGACGTTGGATAAGTATGTCGACATGATCATTCCGCGTGGCGGCGCCGGATTGCAGGCGTTATGCCGTGAGCAGGCCACTATCCCGGTGATCATCGGTGGCATTGGTGTTTGCCATCTGTTTGTGGATGCGAGCGCCGATCTGATTGGCGCGGTCAGCGTGATTGAAAATGCCAAGGTACAGCGTCCAAGCGTGTGTAACTCGCTGGAGACGTTGCTGGTGCATCGCCATGTTGCTGCTGATTTCTTGCCGGAGCTGGCCAATTATCTGCACAGTCTGGGTGTGACACTGCATGCCTGTCCGGAAAGCGCAGCTTTATTGCAAGCGGCGGGTACGCACGCGCAGGTGATCCCGGTACAGGCAGAGGATTACGTAAATGAGTGGTTGTCACTGGATCTGAATGTCAAAATTGTGGCTGATCTGGATGAGGCAATCGCCCATATCAATGCACATGGCAGCGGTCATAGCGATAGCATTCTGACCCAGAGTCTGGCCCATGCCGAACGGTTTACGCTGGAAGTGGACTCCGCCGCCGTGTATGTGAATGCCAGTACCCGCTTTACCGATGGCGGGCAATTTGGCCTAGGGGCTGAAGTGGCGGTGAGCACACAAAAATTGCATGCGCGTGGGCCGATGGGATTAGAGGCGCTGACCACTTATAAGTGGATTGGTTATGGTGATAATCTCATCCGCAAGTAACACTTTGTTTTAAATAGCCTATATATCTATTACGCCGTCTGGCTTGTCCGGACGGCGTTTTTATTTGCGTCGAACTGACAATTTTGGCCGCAAAAAAATAGCGCTCTTCTATGCTGATTAAAGACATCTGAATGTCATAACCAGAAATGCAGCAAGGAATACCATTATGCGCCTTTTCTTATTCAGGAATGTTCAGTTTCCGCATGTTCTTGCTTTGCCCCTCGATGGTACGTCACGGCGGATAGCCGCTTTGCTGGCGTTGTTATGTTCTATTTTCTGGTTGGCCGGTTGTGATAGTGAGAAAACCTCAACCGAGGAGGGCGCATCGCCGGCCGCAATGCCGGTGAAAACCTTGCAAATACAAGGCAAGGAAGTCCCGCAGGATTTTTCGTTCGTCGGTCTGACGAAAAGCTCACAACAGGTCAATATCGTATCGCGTGTTAATGGCTTTCTTGATCAGCAGGTGTATCGAGATGGCACCATGGTAAAACAGGGACAAACGCTGTTTTTGGTGGACGCCAAACCCTTCCAAGCACAATTACAAGCCGCGCAGGCCGCGTTGTCTCAGCAAAAAGCCAGCTTGTTAGTGGCTCAGCAGAATTTACGCCGGGTGAAACCACTGGCGGCACAAAATGCAGCGAGCCAGAAAGATTTGGATCAGGCGATTGGGCAAGAAAAGTCGGCGCAGGCGCAGGTCGAGATGGCCAAGGCGCAGGTCGTACAGGCGCAATTGAATCTGGGCTATGCCACCATCAAGTCACCGCTGACCGGCATCAGTGGTGAGGCGCTGATCGATGAGGGAACCTATGTCACAGCCAGTGACAAGCTGACTTATGTGGCGGCGCTGTCACCGATGTGGGTGAACTTTAGT
>JBOFCH010000024.1:0-4202 GCA_051645985.1 Plesiomonas sp.
CCCGCTTTGCCCCTCAGGTACCGTCACTGCTGGCGGCCCGGGAAGCCTTTCAGGCGCAGATTGATGCCGGTGCATTGCCGGATTTCTTACCAGAAACCGAGCATATCCGCGAAAAAGCCTGGACGATTCGTGGTGTACCTGTCGATTTGCGCGATCGACGGGTGGAGATCACCGGCCCGGTTGAGCGCAAAATGATCATCAATGCCTTAAATGCCAACGTCAAAGTATTCATGGCAGATTTTGAAGACTCGCTGGCACCGGCGTGGGACAAAGTGATCCAAGGGCAAATCAACCTGCGCGACGCGGTGGATGGCACCATTGAATATCGCAGCGAAGAAGGCAAATTCTACCGGCTAAATGCCCATCCGGCGGTGCTGATTTGTCGGGTACGCGGTTTCCATCTGCAAGAAAAGCATATGCGCTATCAGGGAGAGCCTATCCCCGGCAACCTGTTTGATTTTGCGCTCTATTTCTTCCACAACCATCAGCGGTTGTTGGCCAAAGGCAGTGGCCCGTATTTCTACCTGCCGAAGATGCAGTCATATCACGAAGCGGCGTGGTGGAGTGAGGTGTTCAGTTTCGCCGAGGATCATGTCGGACTGGCGCGCGGCACTATCAAGGCCACCGCTCTGATCGAGACGCTGCCTGCGGTATTCCAGATGGATGAAATCCTCTATCACCTGCGTGACCACATTGTCGGCTTAAATTGTGGCCGCTGGGACTATATCTTTAGCTATATCAAAACGCTGAAAAATCATCCCGATAAAGTCTTGCCGGATCGCCAAGTGGTGACCATGGATAAACCGTTCTTGAGTGCGTATTCACGGTTGTTGATCCGCACCTGTCATCGCCGTGGCGCATTTGCCATGGGCGGCATGGCGGCCTTTATCCCGAGTAAAGATACCGCCCGCAATGAGTGGGTGCTCAATAAAGTGCGTGCCGACAAAGAGTTGGAGGCCGGTAACGGCCATGACGGTACCTGGGTCGCCCACCCCGGCCTGGCCGATGTGGCGATGGCGGTGTTCGATCGCGTGCTGGATGGCCGAGCGAATCAGCTGGATGTGCGTCGTGAGCATGATGAGGCCGTGACGGCGGCCGATTTGCTGCAACCGTGTGAGGGTGAACGCACCGAAGAGGGAATGCGCGCCAATATTCGCGTCGCGGTGCAGTATATCGAGGCGTGGATTTCCGGTAATGGCTGTGTGCCGATTTACGGTTTGATGGAGGATGCGGCGACTGCCGAGATCTCACGAACTTCCATTTGGCAGTGGATCCGCCATCAAAAACGCCTGAGTAACGGTAAGTTGGTGACCAAAGCCCTGTTCAGCGCCATGTTGCGTGAAGAGCTGGCGACGCTGTGTGATGAGCTTGGCGCTGAAAAATATGACAGTGGTCGTTTTGAAGAGGCTGCCGCCCTGATGGAGCAAATCACGGTATCGGATGAGTTGGTCAACTTCCTGACCTTGCCCGGTTACCGTTATCTGAACTGAGTGATTATTTGTACTGACTACGTGTACTTATTACCCGTAAAAATCGACCTGTAAAGATCCGATAAGCGCCTGACATGAAAACGAAATAAGAGGGAGTTTGACCATGAGCATGACACGCGAACAGCAGATCGCTGCACTGGAAAAAGATTGGAAAGAAAACCCGCGTTGGCAGGGGATCCGTCGTCCTTACACGGCAGCGGAAGTGGTAAACCTGCGTGGTTCGTTTGTGCCCGAGCATTCACTGGCGCAGCGTGGCGCCGAGAAGTTGTGGCGTTTGGTCAACGGCGAAGCCAAAAAAGGCTATGTTAACAGTTTGGGCGCGCTGACCGGCGGTCAAGCGGTGCAGCAGGCTAAAGCGGGCATTGAAGCGGTTTATCTGTCCGGTTGGCAGGTGGCGGCAGATGCGAACTTGGCATCGTCCATGTACCCAGATCAATCTTTGTATCCGGCTAACTCCGTGCCGGCGGTGGTGCAGCGGATCAACAACTCCTTTCGTCGCGCCGATCAAATTCAGTGGGCGAGCGGCATTGGCCCTGGCGATGCCGGCTACACCGATTATTTCCTGCCGATCGTGGCAGATGCGGAAGCCGGTTTTGGTGGCGTACTGAATGCCTTTGAGCTGATGAAGTCGATGATTGAAGCGGGGGCCGGTGCGGTTCACTTTGAAGATCAGCTGGCTTCGGTGAAAAAATGCGGCCACATGGGCGGCAAAGTGCTGGTGCCGACCCAAGAGGCGATCCAAAAACTGGTGGCCGCTCGTCTGGCGGCAGATACCTGCGGTGTTCCGACACTGCTGGTGGCGCGTACCGATGCCGATGCCGCGGATCTGCTGACCTCGGATTGCGATCCGTATGACAGTGATTTTATTACTGGTGAGCGTACTGGTGAAGGCTTCTACCGTACCCGTGCTGGTATCGATCAGGCGATCAGCCGCGCGCTGGCCTATGCGCCGTATGCCGATATGGTGTGGTGCGAAACTTCCAAGCCCGATTTGGAGCAGGCGCGTAAGTTTGCCGAAGCAGTGCATGCTAAGTTCCCGGGTAAATTGCTGGCCTATAACTGCTCGCCATCCTTTAACTGGAAGAAGAATCTGGACGATGCCACCATTGCTCGCTTCCAGCAGGCACTGTCGGACATGGGCTACAAGTACCAGTTCATCACGCTGGCGGGGATCCACAGTATGTGGTTCAACATGTTCGAGCTGGCGCATGCTTATGCGCAGGGTGAGGGGATGCGTCACTACGTGGAGAAAGTGCAGCAGCCAGAGTTTGCCTGTGCCGAGAAGGGATATACCTTCGTGGCACACCAGCAAGAAGTGGGCACCGGTTACTTTGATAAGGTGACCAACGTGATCCAAGGCGGCCAATCATCGGTCACTGCGCTGACCGGCTCCACCGAAGAAGATCAGTTTTAAGCTCTGTGCACTACAATAGATTCAAAATAGAGACCCAAAATCAAAACAAAGGAGAAGCTTGGCTTCTCCTTTTTTGTTGGTGTTATTCATTTTTGTTGATGGATGACCGCTAGAGGTTAGTCATCCTCTTTATCGGGACGCGGCGGCGTAATATCGGCGGAAAGCGCGCTTAAGCTGTTATCTTCCAACTCATCGTGTTCGAGCGGATCGGTTTCCTCTTCCAGTTCAAGCAGATGAATGGCGACTGCCACGAAATCAGAGTCAGTGATAATGCCGACCAGCTTGTTTTTCTCCGTCACCGGTAGGCAGCCGATCCGGTGTTTGAACAAAATTTGCGCCGCGGCGCGGATCCCGGCATGCAGCTCGATAGTCAACACGCGGGTGCGCATCAACTCGCCCAGCTGGATCTCATTTTCCTGTTCAATCCGCCGATTTTCGCTCAATGACAGCAAGCAGGATGTCTGTGCTGCGAGAATATCGCGCTGGGTAATTAGGCCGATAAGCTGCATGTCTTCATCAACTATCGGAATATGCCGGATCTTATGCTGAGCCATCAGCACCCGGGCATCGGTGAGACTGTTATCCGCCCGCAAGGTGTACGGATTAGATGTCATAATGTCGCCGATAAGCAGCATGATAGCCCTCCTCCGGATTTAGTGTGCATACCGCAACCGTAACGCAACACAGGAAAAATGCCTGCGAAGTGAATCAAATATCTTTCAACAATTCGGCCTCGTTGGCCAAAGATTGCATAAACTCGCAATGAGTGTTTTTTAACCGTATCGCAGAGTGCAGGATAAGTACAGGCAGGGAACAAGGATGTGGTGTCAACATAACAGAGCAAGATGGTGTAGTTGGGCTGGCCTGTGGGGGCTGCTGATGTTAAGTATGACGTCAGTACACGCACAAAATACGCCCACAGCCAGAGTCATTGGCGGCAACAATGTGACCTCAGTGACCACCTATCCGTGGATGGGGTTTTTGAAAGTACGTAAAACCACCGCCGAGCAAACCGCCTTGGCGCAGTGTGGTGCCTCATTTATTAGCGATGAATGGGTACTGACCGCGGCGCATTGTCTGGCAGATAAAGATTGGCTAGCGAGTGCCAGTGATGTCAGCGTCTATGAAGGGCAGCTAGAGCAGGCCAGTTTCACGGCCGCAGATGAACATGTGGTCTCTCAGGTGTATGTACATCGCAGCTATGATCCGGGCACCCAGAATAATGATATTGCGTTGCTGCGACTTTCCGTCCGTTATAGCGGTACATCGCTGTCACTGGCGCAAGAAGGCGAAGCGCA
>JBOFCH010000025.1:0-8677 GCA_051645985.1 Plesiomonas sp.
TGGATGTGCGGCAAAAAATTCCGGGGTGACCCGTTTGGAGGTGGCTTCCCATGCCATGGCCTTGGCACCATTTTCACACACATCAAAAGAGGCGCTGTGTTTCGGATCGGGCCACGCACAGCCGGGACAGTCAAAACCATCAGGCTTGTTCATATCAAACAAGGCAATGATGTCATGGTGCATATTCATCTGACCGCGCAGTGTTTCTGCGACTGCTTTTACCGCTCCCCAGCCACCGGCTGCTCCTTCATAGGTTTCGATTTTTGCCTTCATGTTTCCCTCAACCTTTTGCTATGCCTTAGATGTTTATAGTCGCACTTCCTTTAACAATCTATTGTCGAATTGTTTACGAAAATGTATGGCTAACATGAGATACACGGGAAACAAACCCGAGTGGTAAGACAGGGTAAGGCAAAAACAGAAGAACACTAAAATACAGATGAACGATAAAAAAACCAATAAGTATACAAACCAACCGTATTAGCTCACCCTATGAACTAAGCATTCACTCAGCGGAGTGAATAAATGGGTTGATGGCGGTTTAATCATTATTTATTCATCAATGTAAATAACGTGAGAGCATAAATTTTGCGTAATGGCTAGAACAATCAGGAGCCCTTCACAAAGAGGAACGCAGTATACTTACGAATAAACAAGCCTGTTATTTGTTGCGCGATAATTTGTGATCGGCGAATATGTAAGCCGTAGAGCTTAATGAGCGGCAACGATAAACTGTATAACCCAAGCGAGAGTGTATTCACCAATTGATTTGCGCGAGATCGTATCAGTAGGATATATCGGTTTAACAATGTGATAATCGTTATAAATGATGGCGATCAATTATTTTTCAGTGGGTGTTTTTTGAACGGAATGTTATCTATGTTATTTACCCGCTCAGGTAATCAGAACTTGTCAACCAGAGGGCGATTTTTCTTACTGACCATCGCGCTGTTTATGACGGAGGTACTGATCGCCCGTTACAGTACTGGCGGTTTTATCCGTGGTTTTGTTGGCGATATGCTGGTGATTTTGCTGATGTTTTGTGCTGTACGTTCAGTATTGCGACTCCCGGTAATACCATTAGCCCTATCGGTATTATTTTTTGCCTATTTGATTGAAATTGGTCAGTGGTTTGGTCTAGTGGATAAGCTAGGTTTGGGGCAATATCGTCTGGCTAGAATCATTATTGGTAGTCATTTTGACTGGTTGGATTGGGTGGCTTACAGTGTCGGTTTTGTGATTATCTGTTTGATTCATCATTATCAGCGCAGCAACCTGGGCGATTGGCATACCGAAACGGGCAATTAATCAAGATATCAAGCCAGCATAATCATAATATTTTTACTGTGACAGGTCATGCATAAGAGAGATACATACTGTTTTATCCTCACGCAATTACGTGTTAGTAGGGCGTTTACAGTGTGACTTATCACAAAAAAATCAAAATAATAATATTTGTCACGTATTTATTCTGCCAGCTATTCTCTATTCATCTCAAACCAAGTAATATGCCCATTTATTCTGCATAAAACGTCGCAGAGTCACCTCACCTTTTGGAGATGGTCGCTTGATTAGTGTTTTTCTGGTTGATGATCACGAACTGGTGCGCGCAGGGATCCGTCGCATTTTGGATGATGTAAAAGGCATCAAAGTTGTCGGAGAGGCGCATTGTGGCGAAGATGCCGTAAAATGGTGCCGTACCAATAACGCGGATGTGGTACTGATGGACATGAATATGCCGGGGATTGGCGGTCTGGAAGCCACGCGCAAAATGTTGCGTTACAATCCGGATATTAAAATCATTGTCCTGACAGTGCATACTGAGAACCCGTTACCTGCCAAGGTGATGCAGGCGGGGGCCGCCGGCTATCTCAGTAAAGGTACCGCGCCTCAGGAGATGGTTAATGCAATACGTACTGTCTGTGCTGGTCAGCGCTATATTGCATTAGACATTGCCCAGCAAATGGCGCTCAGTCAGGTGATGCCGGATTCGGACAACCCTTTTGCTTCATTGTCTGAACGTGAGTTGCAGATCATGATGATGATCACCAAAGGGCAGAAGGTTAACGAGATCTCAGAACAGCTCAGCCTGAGTCCGAAAACGGTGAACAGTTACCGCTATCGGATGTTCAGCAAGCTGAATATCAATGGTGACGTGGAGTTAACGCACCTGGCAATCCGACATGGCATGTTGAAATCAGAAAAGTTGTAGTTGTGTGTTTGATGCCAAAAGTTTTCTGAAAACCGTCAGTACACAGCCCGGTGTATACCGGATGTATGATGCATCCGGTACGGTTATTTATGTCGGTAAAGCCAAAGATCTGAAAAAGCGCCTGTCCAGTTACTTTCGGGCCAACCTCCCCAGTAAGAAAACAGAAGCGCTGGTCAGCGCTATCGCCACTATTGATGTGACGGTCACACATACCGAAACCGAAGCGCTGCTGCTGGAACATAACTACATCCAGCGTTATCAACCGCGCTACAATGTGCTATTGCGTGATGATAAATCCTACCCCTATATTTTGCTAAGTGCGCATCAGCATCCGCGGGTCAGCATGTATCGGGGCGCTAAACACGCCAAAGGCGAATACTTCGGCCCATTCCCCAGCTCTTCATCCGTGCGTGAAACACTAGCCTTGATGCAGCGGATCTTCCCGTTACGTCAGTGTGAAGACAGTTTCTATAGCAATCGCTCGCGCCCTTGTCTGCAATATCAAATTGGCCGTTGTCTTGGGCCGTGTGTCAAAGGGCTGGTCAGTGATGAGGGCTATCAACAGTGCGTAGATGATGTCCGGCTGTTTTTACAAGGGAAGGATCAACAGGTTATTGAAGGGCTGGTAACCCGCATGGAAGCGGCCAGCCGAGCGTTGGAGTTTGAAACTGCGGCCAGATTGCGCGACCAAATTCAAGCCGTGCGCAAAGTCACCGAGAAGCAGTTTATCTCTGGCGATAGCGACGATCTCGATGTGATCAGTGTGGCCTACGACGCGGGAATGGCTTGCGTGTACACACTGTTTTTACGTCAGGGAAAAGTGCAAGGCAGTCGCAGTTATTTCCCGAAAGTGCCGGCTGACACTGAACTGGCCGAGGTTGTTGAAACGTTCCTCGGCCAGTTTTATCTACAAGCGCATGAATCACGTACCTTACCGAATGAAATTCTGCTCGATTACCGTTTAGCAGATAAAACCGTGCTCAGTGATTCGATCAGTGAACTGGCGGGTCGCCGGATCCAGATTCAAGATAGGCCGCGCGGTGAACGTGCGCGTTATCTGAAATTGGCGCGAACCAACGCCTACACCGCATTGATGACTAAGCTGTCGCAACAAAGCACCATCCATCATCGCCTGAGAATGTTAGCTGAGCAATTGGGGCTACCACCGATCCAGCGTATGGAGTGCTTCGATATCAGCCACACGATGGGCGAGCAAACAGTTGCCTCTTGTGTGGTTTTTGACAGTAATGGCCCGTTGAAAGCCGATTACCGCCGTTACAACATCACGGGCATTACGCCGGGCGATGATTACGCCGCAATGGAGCAAGTGTTACGTAGACGCTACAGCAAAGCGCTAACCCCGGATAAAGTACCGGACATCATCTTTATTGATGGTGGGAAAGGGCAGCTGGGTAAAGCGGTACAGATTTTTGCTGAGCTGAATGTGGAATGGGACAAACACCATCCACGTTTGATCGGGGTCGCTAAAGGGGCGGATCGTAAAGCGGGATTGGAGACGTTAATCCTCGCGGATGAGGGGAATCGAGAGCTATCACTGCCACCGGATTCTCCGGCGTTGCATGTGATCCAGCACATTCGTGATGAATCGCATAATCATGCCATTACCGGTCACCGAAAAAAGCGAGCCAAAGTACGAACTAGTAGTTCGCTGGAGGATATTGAAGGCATTGGCCCAAAACGGCGGCAAGCATTGCTCAAATATATGGGCGGATTACAAGCCTTGAAGAATGCCAGTGTAGAAGATATTGCTCAGGTTCCGGGAATTTCAGCAAATTTAGCAGAAAAGATCTTTCTTGCGTTGAAACACTGAGCAGCTTGTAGCACCATATCAGTCAGCCGCTTACCACATGACAAAAGCCCATAAAATTATGCAATTTAATATTCCGACTTGGCTGACACTGTTTCGCGTAGTATTGATCCCTTTCTTTGTTATCGCTTTCTATTTGCCGTTTCAATGGGCACCGGCTGCGTGTGCGCTGATCTTTGTGGTTGCTGCGGTCACTGACTGGTTTGATGGCTTTTTGGCCCGCCAGCTCAAGCAGACTACCCGTTTTGGTGCTTTCCTTGATCCAGTTGCCGATAAGGTCATGGTGGCGGTTGCGTTAGCACTGGTGGTTGAACATTATCACTCTATCTGGGTGACCTTACCGGCAGCGACAATGATTGCTCGTGAGATCATTATCAGTGCGTTACGTGAGTGGATGGCAGAGTTGGGTAAACGCAGCAGCGTGGCCGTATCGTGGTGGGGCAAGTTCAAAACAACGGCGCAGATGTTTGCTCTGGTTGCACTGTTGTGGCGTCCGACCGAAGTGGCAGTGATTATTGGGATGATTGCGCTGTACGTGGCTGCGGTACTGACATTTTGGTCTATGTTCCAATATCTGAAAGCGGCGTGGTCAGATCTCATGGCTTGAGTGCGTGTCTGATTCTTTTGGGCACGTCTGAAAACATAAAAATTCAGTGAATATAAAAATACTGAATATGAAACAAAGTAGAGCAGTCCACTGACAATCAATTTAGCGGTGACTGCTTTACAAGCAATTGGATCAAAAAATCACCGAACGAGTTGAATTAAAAGAAAATCTATTGACTCAACCCCCTGAATCAGTAGAATGCAACGCATCGGATGACGGTGAAGACTCCCTAGCAGATAACCTAATAGGTTGTAACTAAGTGAGTTTAGCAAGCATCAGATTGCGGGAATAGCTCAGTTGGTAGAGCACGACCTTGCCAAGGTCGGGGTCGCGAGTTCGAGTCTCGTTTCCCGCTCCAGAACAACATTATCAGGCCATTAAGCGTGATAGTAACAAATTGGCGCGTTAACAAAGCGGTTATGTAGCGGATTGCAAATCCGTCTAGTCCGGTTCGACTCCGGAACGCGCCTCCAAAACCCTAACGGGTGCCTTTGCAAGGCCCGGATGGTGGAATCGGTAGACACAAGGGATTTAAAATCCCTCGGCTTATGGCTGTGCGGGTTCAAGTCCCGCTCCGGGTACCATGCAAAGCAGTTCAGCTCCGAACGCTGAACGACAAATTAACCACCGTAAGGTGGTTTTTTTGTATCTGAAATTTGTCGCCCTATTCATATCCTGTGCTCATAGAGGGCGAAGTCCTGCAATCTCCTGCCTGTTAATGCACTGCTACCATCTTACCTTCTAACATCGCCAAGACTGCGCTTATCCGGTACTTCCGGTACACCTCAGGTCCTTCTCTACAGGGAAGAACGGTTTATGTCGACTAAAGACTAAACGCTAGCGTCCACCATGCAGCGACATTAAGAGATATAAGTCGGTGGCTGATGGCGTTACATTCATACCCGCAATAACCCCCATTTTTGTTCGCATATTATCCTCAAGCTATCAATAGGCTTGAAGAGGATGACGATGCAAAAATCCTTTCGCTTTACTGACCTATCCCCCAACATTCAGAGGAATTCAATGTATTTGATCAGACATTCGTGAAGGAGTGAACCAATTAAAAATGAGAGATCAATAACAAACGGAAATACCCAAGGGATATCATTTCTTAAATGAACTCGGCTGTTGTTTTATTTCGAGAAGCTTTATGCATTCGTTGTGGATGAATTAGTAATTGGCTGATGCGTTTTTACATTGCGTTTACGATAAGAGTCACAAAATTAATCTTTGCATAACGTTCGGTGCGCAGATAAATCTTTGTGTTTTGCAGGCAATGCTATATTCAACAAAATAGTAGAAGTATTCCTTCTGGAAATACTCATCGTTGTTCAGTGTCAATTGTGATTTGAATGACAGGCGTGTGTGCTGTTCATTCGCAGACAGGGATCCGTTATGCATGACGCTACGGGTTGTCGTTGAATCTCTGACACATTTCAGTTGGGCAAGGTGGAACAATATGGATATATTTCATCGTGCAGGTGCAGGCCTGATGTTTTACGTCGTTGGCGTCATGGCGCTGATTATCTTTTCATTTGTCCTGTTTGAGCAGGATGTACAGTCTTTCGTTACTTCAGCCATCACATTTCTTTCTGAAAATACGTCTGCCGGGTTCTGGCTGATTTCTTTATTTATTATTGCATTGCTGACCTTTGATATTGTCTTGCCGATTCCATCCAGCATTGTTTCCATGTTCGCTGTCACGGCCTTAGGGCCGTTATGGGGCGCGCTGAACATTGGCCTCGGATTAACCCTGAGCTGTTGTCTCGGATATTGGCTGGGAGAACGTTCAGGCCGATTATTGGGCGCCCGGTGGCTGAGTCATCAGGAGCGTCAGAAAGCCCGTCGTCTGGCTGATCGCCTCGGTGGCGGAACGCTGGTGGTGATGCGTGGTGTGCCTGTGCTGGCTGAAACCTCAGTCATTGCTGCCGGGATGATTCAGTATCCTTTTGGCAAATTTCTGATGCTCACAACGCTGGCCAATGCTGGTCTGGCTGCGGCGTATGCCTATGTGGGCACCTACGCCACGATTCAGGATCCTTTTTTGCTGGTGGTGGCCGGAAGCATTGCCGTACCCGCACTGGGGTGGTTGCTTAAATGGACATGGCAGTATGTGACTGTTTCTGAGTCAAATTCTGAGTCAAAAGAGGGTGTTGTTTCGGCAATGCCTTCTGATGAGATTCAGACCATAAAAGCATCATTTCACGTTCAGCATCAGTATCCAGTCTGTTTTACCCAGCATGTCTTTGCCCGGAATAATTCAGATTTGCTCACCATTTTACTGCGCTCGCGCATGAGTGCCGGAGAGGAAATACGCTCACAGGGTTGCGTGATGATCGTGGATCAAGGCGTCGTGGATGGTAATCCTGATGTGTTGCGTGAAGCATCTCAGTATTTTTCACAGCATCAGCAATATATTCATCTGATGGCCGCACCGATGGTGGTTCTTGGTGGAGAAACCGTCAAGCAGCCGGCTCAGCTTGACTCGCTGTATCGTTATCTGCAACAGCATCAGGTTGATCGTCACAATATGGTCATTGCCATTGGCGGTGGGGCATTGCTGGATGCCGTCGGCTATATCTGCGCGACTTTTCATCGTGGAATCAAACTGTTGCGCATGCCCAGCACCGTATTGGCGCAAAATGACGCTGGTGTCGGTGTTAAAAATGGCATCAATGCGTATGGCAGTAAAAACCTGATTGGTACATTTTGCCCGCCTTTTGCGGTGCTCAATGATCTGGCGTTACTGAACTCCTTGCCGCAGCGGGATAAACGGGCAGGACTGGCGGAAGCCGTGAAAGTCGCCGCCATACGCAGTGCTGAATTTTTTCAGTGGCTGGAACAGAATGCACAGGCACTCAATGCCTTTGACAGTCGGGCGACGCAGTACGCGATTGCCCGTTGTGCTGAGCTGCATATTCAGCAGATTACCCAAGGCGGAGATCCTTTTGAAACGGGCAATACGCGCCCACTCGACTACGGGCACTGGGCCGCACATAAGCTTGAATCGATGACGCAATATGACGTCCGGCATGGGGAAGCGGTCGCGATTGGGATGGCACTTGATGCCTACTATGCTAGAGAAGCCGGATTCCTGAATGGTTATGAGCTGAGACGGCTGACCTGTTTACTGGAGAATCTGGGCTTTACGTTGTGGCACCCAGCACTCGATCGGTGTGATCAGACCGGACAACCCCTGATCTTTCAGGGACTGGAAGAGTTTCGTCAGCACTTGGGCGGCCAGCTATGTATTCCCCTGTTGACGGCTATCGGGACTGATCAGGAAGTCCATGAGATTGACACCGGCCATTTATTGTTTGCACTGCACACCTTAAAGGAACTGCATCTGCCCGCCGCTGAACGGGATGCGCTGCAAGCCCGATGGCAGGAGGTCGGTTGATGCGCATGCACACTTGGCTGACACTCGGGCGAGCTTCAAATCTGCCCAGTGTCTGGAGCAATGTATTTGCAGCCGCACTGGTGGCACAGGCCAGCCTGGGCAGTGAGATGGTGCGGACGGGAAGTCTGAGCCTGCAAGTCTTGTTGTGGGGCGGATGTCTGTTCTCTCTGTCGCTGATGTATCTAGCGGGGATGTTTCTGAATGATGCCTTTGATGCCCGCTGGGACAGACGGCATGCGAACGCGCGTCCGATTCCGGAAGGAAAAGTTTCTGCGGGAGCAGTCTGGCTCAATGGGGTCATGATGTTGTTGCTTGGTGTGGGCATCGCGGGGACGCTGTATCAGCATATATTTCCGGAGCGGGCGTCGCTTGGCTGGCTGATGGTGCTTTGCCTGGCGCTATTAATCTTACTGTATAACTTGGTTCACAAGCACTTTCGGCACAGTGCGGTTCTTATGGGCGGCTGCAGGCTGGGTGTTTACCTGATCGCAGCGATGATGCTGGCCGGGATCACACCGGAAATCGTGCTGGCTGCGGTGGCGCTGTGCCTGTATATCAGTGGCATTACCTATGCAGCGCGGGAAGAACACTTCAACCGAGTGTCTCAGTGGTGGCCGTTGGGGCTTCTGT
>JBOFCH010000026.1:0-4891 GCA_051645985.1 Plesiomonas sp.
CGATCACGGTGTACTTGTCGTTCTCTTCCGGGACAAGCGGATCTTTACCTTGGGTTTGCATCTGACGCGCACGACGTGCAGCGACCAGTACCAGGTCAAAACGGTTACCAACTTTCTCAACGGCGTCTTGTACGGTTACGCGGGCCATGAACGACTCCAATGGATCCAATAGGGAAAAGACAAATGACTAGAAATGATACTCAATCCGAGCTTACTCTGCCAACAATTTGCTGATCATCGCACCGTGGCGCAGCCCTTGCCGCTCACGTTTGAGGCGTTCGGCGCGGATAATGTTCTTCAGATCCACCAGTGCTTGATCGAAATCATCGTTAACGATCAAATAGTCATACTCATCGTAATGCGACATTTCGTTGACCGCTTTGGCCATACGCTTGGCGATCACTTCATCGCTATCCTGACCGCGGCCACGTAGGCGACGCTCCAGCTCTTCGCGTGACGGTGGCAGGATGAAAATGCTGCGCGCCTGCGGCATCTGTTCGCGTACCTGACGGGCACCTTGCCAGTCGATATCTAAAAACACATCGATGCCCTGATCCAGCACTTTTTCGATGGTCGGGCGGGAAGTACCGTAATAGTTACCAAATACTTCCGCGTATTCCAAAAACGCCTGCTGCTCAATCAGCGCTTTGAATTCATCCACGCTGATAAAGTGATAATGTTCACCGTTATTTTCACCCGGACGTGGCTCACGGGTGGTGTGTGACACCGAAACCTGCATATCGTAGGTGGGGTGCGTTTTCAGCAATGCATTAATCAGGCTGGATTTTCCAGCGCCGCTTGGAGCGGAAATAATATACAGAGTACCTTTGGGCATAATGTCACTATACAGTTGCAGGTATACGGTTACAGGCATCCAGTTATAGGTATCCCGGTACGGGTGCCGAACAGTGAAGTCGGTGACCGCCGGTATACGGGCAAAGGCCGGGGATGACGGGACGACCGGCTGTCAGTGCGCGGCGGCGCCATAAAGGCTTTCCGTGCGGTCAACTGACGGCGGGTAAACGATCATTTTAGCCCAAATTGGTCAGGCTGTCGTCAGGATTGTCAGCGGCGCGGGAGCCGGCGCGAAGGGAAAGTGAAGGGAAATACGTGTGTGCGCGGCTAAAGGTGAAAACAGGCTGCCGCCGAAACCGTTAGGCTCAGCGGCAGTGTTCGCACGGGGGAGGCGGTTATATCTTCATGACACCGCCGCGTAACCTCGGTACGGCATGGCTTATTTCACCAAGGTGATGGATTTCACATCCACTTCGTTTTTCTCCATGCCCCACTCGTGATCGTATTCGCCGGTAATTTTCACCACATCATTCGGGCCAGCATTCATGCCGTTCCACACATTTTTATCAATCTCGACCTGAATTTCGCCGCTGCCATCAGAGAACATGTACTTGTCATGGCCGATTTGTGAAACCAGTTTGCCCTGCAATGTCACCCATGCATCATCAGGCTGTTTGGCCAGATCCTTTACACTGACAACGGCTGCCGCGGATGAACCGGAATAGGCGGCCATGGCCGGGGCCGCAGACAGAGCAGAAAACAGCGCCAGTGGTAATACGAATTTCAGCATTTTGTTCATAACGACCTCGGTAGATGGTTAAGCCAGAATCTATTTCTGGGGATACATGGTATCCGTAATAACGATATGTCTTGCTTATCGATGGAATGAATCATAGCGCCGATTTTCTGAATGCGGGATGAATGAAAAAGTCAGTTTCTGTTTTTATTGGTTTGGCGTAGTTAGATACCCTTGGTTACAGGTGAGCTAACAAAAACAATGTCATTCATTATATCAATAATTATTTAACCTATTAATTATTCAGCGCTATTGTATTAAAAAGTGGCGGTAAATTTATTTGCTGCCAGCTTGGTTTGGCTGGTAGATTCTTAATAATAAACCAAGAATAAAAATGGAGGTGAGGTTATTTGCGGATATGTTCTGCGGCGATAAGAATAAAGTTGAATATCAAGGCGGCATTTGAATACCGCCGGAAGAAAATAAATTAGGGCGACAGATGTCACCCTGATTTATGCCGCTAATCGAGCCAAATTCTGGCTACAAAAAGCAGTGATAACAACCGTTATAAAATAACCGTTATAAAATAAAGGTCGCGACCTGCTGGCTCAGATCGCCGGCGCGGCCTTTCAGCGCTTGCGCCTGATCCAGATCGCGCGCCGCAGCGGCGGTGATCTCGTCGGTGACATCTTTAATCGCGGTGGTGTTTTGGGTTATCTCGCCAGTTACCTGCGTTTGTTCTTCAGCCGCAGTGGCAATCTGGCTAGCCATGTCCGAAATCAGTGCCACGGCATGGGTGATCTCTTCCAGTGCCCGCGCCGCGGCATCCGCATCTTCTACACTGTTACCGGCCAGCGCCTGACTGGTTTGCATCAGGCTGACGGCGCGAGTCGTGGTTTGCTGCAAGGTATCGATAGTGGCATGGATCTCCTGCGTGGCGTCTTGAGTACGACGCGACAGGACTCGAACTTCATCGGCGACCACAGCAAAACCGCGCCCTTGTTCACCGGCGCGCGCCGCCTCAATAGCGGCGTTCAGGGCCAGTAGGTTGGTTTGCTCGGCAATGCTTTGAATGGTCGACAAAATACCGGAGATGGCCTGTGCATGCTGACTGAGCGCGCTAATGACCTCGGTGGCCTCACCGACTTCATCGGCCAGATTGTTGATGGACTGGCGGGTCTTGTTCACCAGCACCTTACCTTGCTCACTGCTGGCGGTGGATTGCTGGGCGGCGGTAGCGGTCTGTTCGGCGCTGTTGGCAATCTCTTGGGTCGCACTGGCCATTTCGGTCACGGCGGTCGCTACCATAGTCACATCTTGCTGCTGGCGTTGTAGCTCATTCACCGCCGCTTGGGTGGTGATCAGGCTGCGCTCTGCATCGGCATTTAGCTCGGTGGCTAGCCCGCGAATATGGGTGATCAGTTGATGTTGGCTACTGACAAAACGGTTGAAGCTGTCGGCCAGTTGACCGACTTCATCGTGGGTGCTGACCACAATTCGCTGAGTCAGATCGCCATTACCGTCGGCAATGCGCGCCAGTGCGCGCGCCACGTGCCCCAGCGGGCCGAGCAGTACGCCAATCAGATAGGAAATGGCGGCAATGCTACCCACCAGTACCAACAAAGCCAGCCCTAATTGGGTCAGCAGCAGGGTTTTGAGGGGGGCTTCGAGGGTGGCTTTATCCAGCACCAACACCAGCTCCCAGTCGGTATCGGGAATATTTGTTGCCCATACCAGCTTATCGCGCTGCTCTTGCTCAAACGAGAGCGCAGTTAGGGAGTGACCATTTTTACTCTGCTCGATAGTCTGGTTGTTCAGATCATTATCAATCTCTGTCGCCGGGCGCATCGCTTTGGCGGCATCTTTGTAGGCAATCACGGTGCCATCGTGATGCATCAGGATGGCAAAACCGTCGGCCGGTAGCACCATCTTGCGGATGTCTTCCACGATGGTGTTGATAGCCAGATCGCCACCGACGACACCACTGACGCCTCCCGCGCTAACGGGTTGGGCGATAGTCAAAATAGTGCCTTCACTGGCAACCCCCAGATACGGTTTGGTGGTGATCATCTTGCCTTGTTGGCTGGCTTCTTGATACCACGGGCGGGTGCGCGGATCGTAGCTGCTGCGATCGACTCTTGGATCGGCATCATGCATCACGCCATCGGCTTGACCAAAGTAGGTTAATTGGAAACGGCCGGAGTGTTGTGCCTGTTGCAACACGGTGAGTGGCTGGGCGGAAATGTGACCGGCCATCGCCTGAATCACATCGCGGCGTACCGAGAGCCAATCGCTGATCCGTTCGGCTTGTTGGGCGCCTAATCGTTCGGTTTGCTCTTGCGCATCTTGCAATAAAATGGCTTTTTGCGCCGAGTAGCTGCGCCAAGATAACAACGCGATCACCAGCGTCAGTGCCAGAGTGATCGAAAGGAGGATTTTGTATTTGAGTGACAGATTCTTCATGTGCATTCTTCCTGATTGCGCCCGCGTGCATAAAATGCCAAGTGTTGGTGAACCTAGCGGCCAAACGGGCGAAATCTGAAAGCGCAAAGTGGCGTTTTGTGACCGAGTCGTGCTTATCACAGAAAGAATGTAATTTCTGTGAAACTAAGCGACATTTAGTGCTGTTATTCCGGAGTGGGTTGCACAGCCTGCGGCTTAAATCACACGGAGAGCCGCCGTGTGACGCCCGTTTACTTCATGGATCTCACTTCCCTTCATTTCATTTCCCTTCCCCTCCCTTCATTTGACTTCACTAAGCTCAGCCACGGTGTGGCAAAATGCCTGGAGCAGCGGTGTCGTCGGTGGCGCTGGACAGACCAAACCGATAGTCCAACAGGCGGCTGGCTCGGTCAACGGTAGCGCCCGCACGGCCGGATGATCGACCGAGGTGGATGACGGCAATATCGTCCACGCGATCCCAGCGGCCGCGGTAGCAATGCCGGCCGCAAAATCGTTCAAATACTGTAGACGCTGAAAGCGCAGCCCACTTTGCGCCAGATAGTGCATCAAATTGTCGTGAAAAGAGGGGGCGCGATCACGGCGCAAGATCGCCAGTGGGTAGGCGGCCAGTTCATGGAGTGCCTGTCCCGGCGGATAATCGGCCGGTAATACCGCCACAAAGTGGGCTTGCACAACTGGCATGGCATACCAGCCACGCGGGGCGGGCAAGCGACAAAAACCCAGATCGAGCCGATTTTCGCTCAAAGCCAAGATCTGGTGATGGGTTGACAGATCGTGTAGCTCGATGGTGACCCGTGGCCGTTCACGGCGAAAACGGGCGACTGCTGCTGGTACCAGCCGGTTTGTCGCCACGCCAAAGCCGATCCGTAGCAGACCCCGGTTGCCAGAGAGCACATC
>JBOFCH010000027.1:0-2910 GCA_051645985.1 Plesiomonas sp.
TGGGGGCCAATGACGGGGTAATGCTGCTGGCGGTGTTTGAGCGGGCGGCCTTGATGTTGATGACACTGTTTTTTCTGACCCGGGTCTGGCCGTTTCAGCATTTGTTTCAAAAACAGAGCCTTGCACCAGCCGAGTTGGCGTTGGTCAGTGTGCTGTTTTGTTTGTTTGCCGTCTTTAGTACCTATACCGGGATCCCGGTAGAAGGCGCATTGATTAACGTGCGGATCATTGCCGTGATCTGTGGCGGTATTCTGTTTGGCCCTTGGGTTGGGATCCCCGCGGGTGTCATCTCCGGTTTGCACCGCTACCTGATTGATATCGATGGCTACACCTCTTTACCTTGTCTATTGAGCAGTATTTCGGCCGGTCTGTTGGCGACGTTGATCCATTATCGGGCGCGCAAAAACCGGCTATGGTTATACGGGATCTTGGCGGGCATGGCCTGTGAAGGTTTAACCATGCTGCTAATTTTGTTGCTGACCAAGCCACATGCGGTAGGCATTGAGATTGTGCGTAATATCGCTTTACCGATGATCTTGGGTACCGTGTGTATCGGGCTGATCATTCGTCTGGTGCAAGATTTGGATGATGAGAAAGAGCTGATTGCTGCCAAACAGGCCAAACTGGCCTTGGAGGTCGCGAATAAGACCTTGCCATTTTTCCGTGAAATTCACCGTGATTCACTGGAACAAGTGTGCGATACCATCCGTCAGGAAATTGATGCCGATGCGGTAGCGATCACCGATACGCATGATGTGCTGGCCTATGCCGGGGCCGGAAAAGAGTATTATGAACTCGATGATCACCACACCATCAGTAGCATGACCCAGCAGGCAGTGATCTCCGGCCAGATCATTATCAATAACAACCTGCAACGTTATCACCTGTCTGATTTTCACTCGGCGATTATTATTCCACTGCGGGAAAACGGGGCGGTAACCGGCACACTGAAAATTTATTATCGCCGAACCCACCGCATCACCAGCTCGTTACGCGAGATGGCGGTAGGGCTGTCTCAGCTCATCTCCACCCAGATGGAAGTCTCGCGGATCGCGAAGTTGCAAGAAGCCACCCGCAAGGCTGAATTTACCGCGCTGCAAAATAAAATTAACCCGCATTTTTTGTTTAATGCATTAAATGCTATCTCCTCGTTGATCCGGATCCAGCCGCAACGTGCCAGAGAGTTGATTGCTAATCTGGCCGATTACCTGCGTTACAATCTGTCGCGGGGGGATGCGTTGATCAACTTGCACGATGAGTTACAGCAGGTGCGTGACTATGTTGCCATTGAACAAGCCCGTTTTGGCGATAAGCTGACGGTCGAGTTTGATGTCGATGATGTGGATATTCGGGTACCGAGCTTGTTGTTACAGCCGCTGGTGGAGAATGCCATTTTGCACGGTATTCAGCCACGCAGCGCCCCGGGTAAAGTGACACTGGAAGTGCGCCGCTTGGCCGGTGGAGTGAAAGTGGCAGTACGCGATACTGGCTATGGGATCAGTCAGGAGGTGATTGATAATCTGGCTGCTGGCACGGTCAGCAGCGACAGTATTGGGCTAACCAATGTCCATCAGCGTCTGACGTTATTGTATGGATCGGGCTTACAATTACGGCGTTTGGAGCCGGGAACGGAAGTCTGTTTTTATTTACCTGATCCGGAGGGAAGCCTGTGCTGACCGCTATCATTGTGGAGGATGAATATCTGGCTCGCGAAGAGCTGGCCTATCTTATCCGCACACACAGCCAAATTAACATCGCCGCCCAGTTTGAAGATGGTTTGGCGGCGTTCAAATACTTGCAAGATCACGATGTGGATCTGGTGTTTTTGGATATCCAGATCCCTTCCATTGATGGCGTGATGTTGGCCAAAAACCTGCGTAAATCGTCTCATCCGCCGGAGGTGATTTTTGTCACCGCACATAAAGAGTTTGCCGTGGATGCCTTTGAATTGGAGGCATTTGATTACATTCTCAAACCTTACAACGAAGGGCGGATCACGCACTTGTTGCAAAAGCTCGAAGCGCGCAGCCCGTCCAGCCGAGAGACTCTCGGCGTTGCACCCGCGCTCGCCAGTGACGATACAATGTTACCACGTAACGCTACCGTCAATTTGGTGAAAGGTGAGCGCATCATCGTGACCCCCTGCGAGCAGATTTACTACGCGGAAGCCGATGAAAAGCTGACTTATGTCTATACCCGTGATGATCGTTTTGTCATGCCGATGAGTATCAGTGAATTTATCAGCCGCTTGCCGGCGGACGGTTTTTTCCGTTGTCATCGTTCATATTGCGTGAATATCAACAAAATCCGGGAAATTGTGCCTTGGTTTAATAGCACCTATCTCATCCGTTTGCATGACCTGAGCGCCGAGATCCCGGTCAGTCGCAGTAACATCAAAGCATTCCGACAGCTGATGCGTCTGTAATTGCATTTCATTCCTCCCGTTTTGCAACTCATGCCATTTCTCAACAGAACGGGAGTTTTGCCTCGTATAGTGCCACCACTGAGAGAAGTTATGTCTTCTTGCACTCATCATCGTTTATCAGGGGTGGCTTATGAGCCAGCAGCTAAGTCCGCAGCAGTACCAACGTACACGGGTTCTGACATTGGTCGGGACTATCATCACGCAATTTGCGCTCGGCTCGGTTTATACCTGGAGCTTGTTTAACGCCCAGTTATCCAACAAATTGGATGAACCGGTTAGTCAGGTTGCTTTTGCCTTTGGCTTGTTGAGTCTGGCACTGGCGGTGGCCTCTTCACTGGCCGGTAAACTGCAAGAGCGCTTTGGGGTACGTAAGGTGACCTTAGGCGCGGGATTGTTGCTGGGGCTGGGCTTTTTCCTGACCGCCCATGCCAGTAACCTGATGATGCTGTATTTGTGCGCCGGTATTCTGGTGGGCTTTGCGGATG
>JBOFCH010000028.1:0-4295 GCA_051645985.1 Plesiomonas sp.
CTCGCTGAAACGGTGCCAATCAACCTCAGGATAGACCACCATATGCGCGTTGTAGTTACCGACCGCGCCATTGATTTTGCCCAATATTTCAACCTGTTGCAGTTGTTTAAACTGACGCTCCATACGGTAAGCCACGTTAGCCATCTCTTTACCCACGGTAGATGGGGTGGCAGGTTGGCCGTGGGTACGTGACAACAGTGGCATATCGCGGTAGGTGTGAGCCAGACCTTTGATCTCATCAATCAGCTTGCGCCACAGTGGCAGGATCACAGTCTCACGGGCAGTGCTCAGCATCAGACCGTGAGACAGGTTGTTGATATCTTCAGAGGTGCAGGCAAAGTGGATAAATTCATTTACTGCGTGCAGTTCAGGAATTGTGGCCACTTTTTCTTTCAGGAAGTACTCCACGGCTTTCACGTCGTGGTTGGTGGTCCGCTCAATGGTTTTGATACGCAGCGCGTCTTCTTCGTTGAAGTTATTAACGATGCTGTCTAAAAACGCATTGGCCTGCGCACTGAAGGCAGGTACTTCGGCGATCCCTTGGCTGGCTGCCAGTTTTTGCAGCCAGCGTACCTCAACTGTCACCCGGAATTTCAGCAGGCCAAATTCACTGAAGATACTACGTAAAGCCGTAACTTTATCGCCGTAGCGGCCATCAATCGGGGATACAGCGGTCAGTGCGGACAGTTCCATGGGTATAAAAACTCCTGAGTTCAGAGATTAAAGGGATCCTAAAATTCGCTTGGCTTGGTCAACCAACCGGCCACGCGAGAAAATCAATTGCAGACGGCTACCACCGACCTGACGCCAGAGCACCGCGGCACGAATACCGGCCAGCAACGCGGCGCGAACACGGTTTTGCACCAGTGTGCTTTGCAGTTGAACCGGCGAGCCGGTGACCTGAATACGGGGGCCAAGTGGGCTGATCACATCCACATAAATAGCGGCGATAGCACTGATCATCTGTTCATCCAGCAGATCAAAGTGTTGCTGCTGGCGCTCCAAACCTTGAATGCGATCAGCCAAAATGGATAGGCTATCTTTGCGGGCGGAGAGTTTTTTTTCCAGAATAATCAGACCGATCAGGTAGCGAGTCAGTTCGCTATCTTGTTGACCATTAAGGCCGGAGAGTTGGGTAATCAGGGTTTCGAGGCCCAACTGTAGACTGTGAGGTGACTGGCCGAACACATCTAACGTGGAGGAGGGGGCCGTTTGCATAATACTGGTAAGTGAGGCGCGCAGCGCCTCACTGTTGGCATTACCATTACGGGAGATATTTTGAACCAGCCGAACTGACTGGCATATGCCCGCGAGGGCGTAAACAATATCTGGCGTATTTTTTGCCACTGAATCACTCCCTGATTTGAGCTTCGATAATACCGCCGCCCAGACAGACTTCACCTTGATAGAAGACCGCAGATTGACCCGGCGTGACGGCAATTTGCGGTTCATCAAAGCGGACTTCGATTTCATCCTCGCCGCGTGGAATGACCGTACAGGCAATATCCTGCTGGCGGTAGCGAGTTTTCACGCTGCAACGGAAGGTTTCTTTTACGATTTCACGGTCAACCCAGTGTAGCTGACGGGCAACCAGCCCATTTGACTTCAAGCGTGGGTGGTCATGACCTTGCGCGATGATCAGGCGGTTGTTTTCAATGTCTTTGTCTACCACGTACCACGCTTCGTCGCTGCCTTCTTTGGTGCCGCCAATCAGCAGACCTTTACGTTGGCCCAGCGTATGGTACATCAGACCTTGATGTTCACCCATGATGACGCCGTCAACGGTGACAATCTGACCCGGCTGAGCAGGCAGGTAACGCGCCAGAAAATCACGGAATTTACGTTCACCGATAAAGCAGATCCCGGTGGAATCTTTTTTCTTGGCGGTGGCCAGACCGATCTCTTCGGCAATGCGGCGAACTTCCGGTTTTTCCAGTTCGCCGACCGGGAACAGGCTCTGTGCGACTTGCTGATGGCCTAAGGTATACAAGAAGTAGCTTTGGTCTTTGTTGTTGTCCAGACCGCGCAGTAATTGCGCTTTACCGTCTTTCTCGCCACGGCGCACATAGTGGCCGGTGGCAATGTAGTCAGCGCCCAGATCTTCGGCCGCAAACTCCAAGAAGGCTTTGAATTTGATTTCTTTATTACACAGGATGTCCGGATTCGGGGTCCGACCGGCCTTGTATTCCTCAAGGAAATGCTCGAATACGTTATCCCAGTATTCTGCCGCGAAATTCACGGTGTGCAGCTTGATGCCCAGCTTGTCACAAACAGCTTTGGCATCGGCCAGATCCTGTGCCGCGGAGCAATATTCGTCGGTGTCGTCTTCTTCCCAGTTCTTCATAAACAGGCCTTCAACCTGATAGCCCTGCTGTTGCAGCAGGTAAGCAGAAACGGAAGAGTCAACCCCGCCGGACATACCGACGATCACTTTGATATGGCTGTTATCAGACATTTATGTACTACACCTTTGCGGCCATGAGGCCAGTTTGAAGAATGAGGTAAATTCTCGCTGAGAATTCTGGTGGCAGATTTTAGCACATCCACCGGCCAGCGCACAGTATGACACTATAGAGTACGACGGATTTTGAGCATGGCTCAGTGCTAAGGCTCAGCGCTAAAATGGCAAGCAAAATAGCCCGAATGGGATAGGGCTAAAGTGGCATATGCTGTCTTAGAAGGTTTCCAGTACCGCAAGAGGGATGCGCTGTGGCTGCAAAAACACGCGGACACTCTCCATCACTAATGGGCTGCGCAAAGCTATATGGCGCATTTCATCGGCACTGACCCAGTGGCAGGCCACGATATCCGGATCTTGTGGCTCACAAGGCGGACACTGCTCCAAATCGATAGCAAAGGTAAAGCGGATAAATGGCGTACCATCAGGTGCAGTCCACTGGAAAATTTTCAGCAGCGATTGGGGAGGCATGCGCAGGCCACTTTCTTCCCACAATTCACGGCGCGCGGCTTCCAGCACGCTTTCATTGGCTTCGAGATGCCCGGCTGGCTGGTTGTACAAAACCTTGCCATTAATATGTTCTTCCACCAGAAGAAACTTACCCTGACAGTGCACCACGTTCGCGACAGTCACATGCGGGGTAAAGCGCAGCTTATCGGACATAAGAACCTCGTGTTGATTTGGCATCAGATGCGCTGGATGGTGCTGACACATCTTTCCATTCGCCATTAGGCAGATTATCCAGCGTCCATGGCCCCATTTGGTAACGGATCAGACGTAGAGTCGGGAAGCCGATATGGGCCGTCATTCGGCGCACCTGCCGATTACGGCCTTCAAACAGCGTGATCTCAAGCCAGCTGGTCGGGATGTTTTTACGCTCACGAATCGGTGGGTTGCGTGGCCATAACCACGCTGGCTCTTCGCGTAGATTTACTTGTGCTGGTAGCGTCGGGCCATCTTTTAATGTGATCCCAGCACGCAGCTTTTGCAGGTCATCTTCACTGGGAACCCCTTCCACCTGCACCCAATAGATCTTGCCGGTACGTTTGCCCGGTTGGGTTAGCTGTGCTTGCAGCTTACCATCATTGGTTAGCACCATCAGCCCCTCGCTGTCACGATCTAGGCGACCGGCAGCATACACATCATGCAGCGGTATAAAATCCTTCAATGTGGTTCGACCAGATTCATCAGTGAACTGCGGTAGAACATCAAACGGCTTGTTGAACAAAATGATCCGTTGTGGCGCTGGAGGTTGTGTCGGTTTGCGCTCGGTACGGCGTTTAAAATGCCGGGACACACTTTTTGGGGTTGGACGTGCAATCATTTTCAGGATGTTCAATAAATTCTGTGAGCCGCATAGTATAGCTGATTCGGCAAGAGATTGGCGTAACAGGAATGTTCAAGTATTATTGACGCGCCTCTTACAAAACCATAACAAATGGACGCTCGAAGGAGATGTCAATGGAAAGCAAAGTAGTTGTACCAACCGAAGGCCAAAAAATCACTGTCGATGCGCAGGGTAAACTGCAAGTTCCGCATAACCCTGTGATCCCGTATATCGAAGGTGATGGTATCGGGGTTGATGTGACTCCTGCAATGAAGCTGGTAGTCGATACGGCAGTCGAAAAAGCCTACGGCGGCCAGCGCCAGATTCAGTGGATGGAAATTTATACCGGCGAGAAGTCTACTCAAGTTTATGGTGAAGATGTCTGGTTGCCGAAAGAGACGCTGGATTTAATTCGTGAATACCGGGTTGCGATCAAAGGTCCTCTGACAACGCCGGTAGGCGGGGGGATTCGTTCGCTGAACGTGGCCTTGCGTCAAGAGCTGGATCTGT
>JBOFCH010000029.1:0-2997 GCA_051645985.1 Plesiomonas sp.
GATCTCGTTGGCCAATAATGGCCCGATGATCCCAGAAGAGGTTGCGGCGCGTATTTTTCAGCCCAATTTTACCACGAAGACCATGTCAGCACGGCGCCAAGGCCAAACGGTAGGGCTGGGGTTGGGTTTATATATTGTGAAGCGGCTGGTGGACAGCTATGGCGGGGATTTACTGCTAAAAAGTACGCCAGAATATACCCGATTCCGGGTACGGTTGCCGCTGCAAGCCGAGCCGTTATCGGCGTCAGAAGCGGAAGAGGAATAATGCTGAGTGAAACAGCGGTCACGATAGCAGATTTAGAATATAAGTGACGTTGTCACTTTATGACTCGTTGTGGTGGGCTTGTTGCTATGAATCTGTTGCTACGGATGCGTGCGATGAGGCAGTAATACACACCGGCCGGGCAAAGGGATTTTACAGGAGGTCAATATGGAAAAATTGTATCTGATTTGTGTGGATGATCAGCGAGATGTGCTGAGTGCCGTAGTCAGAGATCTGGAAAAGCTCGGTGACTGGGTTAGTATCGAGGAATGTGAGTCAGCCGATGAAGCGGCGGGCCTGATGGATGAATTGGATGCTGATGGTTATCCGATTGCGTTAGTGATTTCCGATCATATTATGCCGGGCAAGAGTGGGGTCGATTTTTTGGCTGATATTGCTCAGGATATGCGTTTTATCCAGACCAAGAAGATTTTATTGACCGGTCAGGCATCGCACAAAGATACCATTGATGCGGTCAATCGTGCGCGTATCCAACACTATATTGAAAAACCGTGGCAGCCAGAGCCGCTCTTGGCGATTTGTCGTAAATTGTTGACCGAGTATCTGTTTGATAGCGGAATGGATGTGACGCCGTATATTGAGTTTGCCGACCAAGCCGTACTGCTGGAGCGCATGCGTGACTGAGCGTGCATGATAGATTTAGTGCAATAACTCGGGTAAAGGGCGCGGTACAGAGCGATACAGTGCAAGATAAAAAGAATCGTACTGTGTCGGTTGCTGTACCGGCCGCTGAGTAAAATATGATCAGGATCTCATAGCGCTATGCTGCTATTCGCGATAGAGCTTGGTCAGCACAGGATCCAACACGCCTTGCGGTGTCAGGGTGACGCGCAGGCTCATCATCAGCATTAAGGTAGATGATAAGGTCGTACAGGCCAGCAATGACAACATGACAAGGATCTGGTACTTGATAGCCAGCAGTGGGCTATTACCGCCCAAGATCTGACCGGTCATCATCCCCGGCAACGAAACTATTCCCAGAGTAGCCATGGACAGAATGGTCGGTGACCACGCTGAGCGCATGGCTTGACGGACATACGGTAGTGCGGCTTCCCACGGTGAGGCGCCTAGCGATAGATCCATCATCCACATCGGTTGCTGATTCACGACCGCACGGTAAAAACGATCTAGCACCAGATAGTTGGCGGTTAGGGCATTTCCCAGCAACATACCGGCTAATGGGATGGCAAACCGGGCATCAAACCACGGTGTAGGTTGTAAGATGACCAGCAGCAGATAGCCCAAAATCAATAGCGCACCCGCGCTGATCCCTGCGAAAACCGGTAAGAATAGACGCTTACGTGGTAATGGGGTGCGTTTGATGGCATTAGACGCTGCGGCGCTCATCATGACCAGTAGCCACGCTGCGTTTACCCACAGATTGTTCAGTTTGAACAGGTATTCCAGATACACCCCAATCAATGCAAGCTGCACAATCATGCGGACGCCGGATTTGACAATGTCTTTTTCCAGTTTCAATTGCAGCCAGCGGCTGAGAAATAACGGGATGAACAGCAGCAGTACGCCAAGTCCCACATCGGCCCAGCTGACAAATAACTCACTCATGGGAAAGTACCTGCAAGTGTTGATTATCGATATGCCACTGTTGGCCGCAGAACTCAACCATGTCGGGATCATGAGTCACACTCAGCAGTGTGCAGCCGAGCTGCTCAAGCAGAGTGAACACCCGTTGTTTACTGTCGGCATCCAGCGCCGAGGTAGGCTCATCGGCAAACAACAGAGGGCGGTTCAATTGCAGACAGCCCGCCAGCCCAATACGTTGACGCTGTCCGCCAGATAGGTCGGCCATGCGTTGTTGTAGAGTGTCAGGCTCTAGCCCGAGAGCAGCAAGCAGAGCCGAAGGCTGGCATACCTCAGGGCGTGGCTGGGTAGCATTCAGATTGTGCTTAAAGCTGCGCAGACGTTGTAGGTAAGTATCAACCTGCATATCTAACGGTGGGATTTGCTGCGGTAAATAGGCGATTTTTTGCCGAATGGCCGCTTGGGTTTGAGGTGACATGGGTTGGCCGAATAGCCGGATTGTACCGCTGTCGGCTGGATACATGCCGGATAGGACGCTGAGTAGCGTAGTTTTACCGCTACCGGACATACCGGTGAGAGCGACTCGCTCTGCGCTGCGGATGTCAGCAGAAAATGGCGCGATAAGCGTTTGTCCGTTCAGGGCGATAGCTACCTGCTCGGCATGTAATACCGTAGTGGTCATAGAATCAGAAACCTTGATACATGAAATCGAAATACATGAAATCGAGAGACATGAAACCGAGGCACACTCGCGTGTGGCCGATTATGGAGCGGGCATCATGCATGGAATGTGTCAGGCAGACAAGTGACTTACTCACACTCCCTACATTAATTAGTCACACAAATAAGTCATGCAAATCAGGCGAGCAAATTAATTGTACAAAATTATCGGCTTATCGCGGTGGGCATATTACGCTGTTCGCTCTGTTTATTTCGTTGCGAGAGCTGGGTAAAAATGAGTTAAAGAGAGCCATCAAGGGCGTGGTTCATCTGATGATTTGTTATCAATATTATCAACGTGATCACAGTTATCAAAGTTATCAGATGGCGCGTGAACAGGCGCTTTTTTGAGGCTAGAGGGGCGGTTAAAAGGCAATATTTGCGCGTTTTGACACATGAACTCGTTGGGTCGACTCAATGCTTGTTGCAGGGTACTGATTTGACGCATCAGG
>JBOFCH010000030.1:0-1707 GCA_051645985.1 Plesiomonas sp.
AAAAACTGATTGGTGTTCCATCGTGGATTGGCGAATTGATTGGACTCGCGGCGATGGTTATCTTTTTAGTCATCGCCATCGGTTATGGCATTAAAATATACACCAGCAGAGCTGCCGTAAAGGCTGAGTTTTTGCATCCGATCGCCGGTAATTTGTTCGGAACCTTTTTCATCAGTTTATTATTGCTGCCGATATTTATCTCTCGTTATCAGCTTGGCTTGGCTCGTGGAGTATGGGCTATCGGTGTTGTCGGGATGATTATTTTTGCGCTGTATATCGTTTCGCGATGGCTGGGGCAACGTCAGCAACCCGCTCATGCAACGCCGGCCTGGATAGTACCTGTTGTGGGGTTGATTGATATTCCACTGGCGGTGCCGTATTTACAATTACACAATATGCACGAGATTATGCTGTTTGCGTTCTCGGTGGGCATTTTCTTTGCTATTCCGTTGTTTACTCTGATTTTCTCAAGGCTGATGTTTGAAGAACCATTGCCGGTGTTGTTGCAGCCTTCGTTGCTGATCCTTCTGGCGCCGTTTTCGGTGGGTTTTTCTTCATATGTCACCACATTTGGTGTGGTGGATCAGTTTGCTAGCATACTTTATATGCTGACATTATTTATCCTTTGTGTGCTGGTTATTCGTCTTCGATACATTGCGAAAGCCTGCCCTTTCCGGTTGTCATGGTGGTCAGTCGGATTTCCGTTGGCTTCCGCTGTGGGTTGTACACTGAAATACGCTGAGCACAATCCGGGATTATTTACCATTTCGCTGGCAGTCATACTGCTTCTGGCGGTCAGTGCGTTAATCTTTTGGATGGCGCTGTATACCATAATTTCAGCGCTGAAAGGCAATCTTAAACTGCTAGCCGGTTAATGCCCCTTTGACTGTTGTTTTGGATGGATGTAGCCATGCCCGCGACTCGGCAGGGCATGGCTGATCCATGTGACCAATAATTAATAATTATTGCGATACACGATTATGGATACTGGCGGGATGGGCAAGGGTGGCCGTATTGAGGCGTACCAGTGCCAGAGCTAATTGACTGAGCGCGGCATAAAATCCAAAGGGATCATGCTTGGTGCAGCGTTCAGTAAAATCAGGTAGCCATGTTAGCAGTAACTCCAGTGGGCGTTGTTGGAGCGCGGTTATTGCTGTGACGTTGTCGGTCTGATCGCCTGCGGCAAAACACAGGTGACTGAGTAGCTCAAAAATCACCGCCAGATGATCTTCTGGTTCGCGAAACTCACCGCGCACACTCATGCCCGCATCTTGCAGTAATTGTTGCATCTGTCGGCAGGCATCGCGACGAAAACGGGCTTTCTCCCCTTGATAGCAGGACGCATAGGGTAGCGCGGCTTGCTTGTCCGTCATCAGAAACAGCCCCGCGAAATTCGCGGCTAGCTCTAGGCGCGCATCAGGGCGTAATGTCAGCGCACTGATGGCGTGTCGAGTAGCGGCGCTGGCCGAGTGCAACGCCGGTTGGCTGTCCATAAAATCCAGCCATTCTTGCAGCTCTGCTGATTGCAGTTGGGTCAGCTGTGTATCATCCAGCTCGCGGGCAAAGATCCCCGCCAGCCAAGCGTACAGACACGCATAATGTGGCGAGCTGAGTGGGGTAGCTTGTTGTTCCATGGATTTTCCTCGGGCGGTTTTACCTTGAGGCCATCACGACCTCAAGGTAAGGCGTCGCAATAATGCGTATTTC
>JBOFCH010000031.1:0-3101 GCA_051645985.1 Plesiomonas sp.
TAACTTTCAATGAATCCATTGGATGAGTGTGTAGCGTGCTATACCCAAACAACATAAAAATGACCGATAGAAAGGGTATATCGCTACCTCTGCACTCATGTTCTTATGAGTTCAGTAAACCACATCCCGCCCCGATATGGCAGTCGCCATACCGGAACAGGGTAGCCATAAAACATTACATTTTATCGTAATTTGTCTTACAGCAGCGGGCGTTGTCCGCGCTGCATCCAGCGTAATAACAGGCGATCAGCCCCTTCTTCCACACTATGAGCCAATTTGTCTGTAAGCTTTTTCCGCAAAATATAGCGGACTTCTAGTACATCTTTTTCGGCAATCTCGCGCAGCAATACATCATCGCTAGTGGCAATCTCATCCACCAGTCCTTTGTCTAGCGCCTGCTGTCCAAACCAATGCTCACCGGTGGCGACACTGCTAATATCCAGCGATGGGCGGTACTGTGAGACAAAATCTTTAAACAGCTGATGGGTTTCTTCCAGCTCTTGCCGGAACTTCTCCCGCCCTTTTTCGGTATTCTCACCCAGCATGGTCAAGGTACGTTTGTACTCACCGGCGGTCATCAGCTCCACATCCACATCATGCTTTTTCAGCAAACGGTGAATATTGGGGATCTGCGCGACCACACCGATAGAGCCAATAATCGCAAACGGCGCAGAAACAATATGATCCGCCACACAAGCCATCATATAACCGCCACTGGCGGCCACTTTATCCACGGCGACCGTGACCTTAAGCCCCTTGGCTTTCAAGCGCGCCAGCTGCGATGCCGCTAATCCATAACCGTGAACCACCCCGCCAGGACTTTCCAGACGTACCAGCACTTCGTCACGCTCAGAAGCAATAGCCAATACCGCGGTCACTTCTTCGCGTAGTGAGGCCACTTCATGAGCATCCATACTGCCTTTAAAGTTCAGTACGTAAACGCAAGGCTTACCTTCTTCACGCTCAGCGCCGTCTTTTTCAACGCTTTTTTCGGCCTTTTTACGCGCTTTTTCCTGTGCTTTTTCCTCTTTTTTCTGCTTTTTACGTTCGGTTTTCAGCGCATGCTCATCCAGACGCATCTCTTTCAGTTCATCCACCAGCTCACGGTATTGCTGACCCAAATCGGTCACTTGCAACTCTCCCCGTTTGCCCGGTTTACTACGCTGCGCTAAACCGAATACCAGCAACAGTAATCCACCGATAACCGCAAATACGGTGAGTGATTTGGCCAGAAAAACACCGTATTGATAAAGAAATTCCACAGTTCACCTTATTTATTTGGCATATCCTGTATACATCCTAACAAATGCCACGCTAATGCCCAATGTCGCGATCGCGTCACAATCGGGTTACAATGCAAAAATATTAACAATGAGTCATTGTCTGACTGTCAAAAGAGGGTATTACGTGGATTATCAAGCCCCTGAAAACTTACTGGCTGACCGCATTATTCTGGTCAGCGGTGCCAGTGATGGGATCGGAAAGGAAGCCGCTCTCACGTATGCCCGTCATGGTGCAACCGTGATCTTACTCGGGAAAACCGTCTCGAAACTGGAAGCCACCTATGATGCCATTGTGGCCGAAGGGGGACGTGAGCCATCCATCATTGCGCTGGATATGATGGGCGCTACCCGCCAGCATTATCAGCAGATTGCCGAGTCTATTCGTGAGCAATTCGGCCACCTAGATGGCGCACTGCTCAATGCTGGGATCCTCGGTGTACTCTCTCCTCTCGCCCAGTATGATGAAAAAACGTGGCGTGAAGTGATGCAGGTTAACGTCACCGCCCAGTTTTTACTGGCACAATCACTGTTACCGCTGCTGCATGCCGCGCCAACAGCATCACTGATCTTTACCTCTTCCAGTGTCGGGAAAAAAGGCCGAGCCTTCTGGGGCGCGTATGCCGTTTCCAAATTCGCTACAGAAGGTATGATGCAAGTCTTGGCGGATGAGCTGGAAAACACCTCGGTTCGCGTCAATTGTATTAATCCTGGTGGTACCCGTACGGGCATGCGCGCCAAAGCATTCCCGGCCGAAAATCCGGAACTGCTCAAAACAGCCACAGACCTCATGCCGCTGTACCTGTATTTGATGGGCGATGACAGCCAACAGGAAAATGGGCAGAGCTTTGATGCCCAGCCAAACCGTTTACCGGGCATTGCACGCTGATTCGTTTCGCGTTGAGTCAGACGCGTTTAATCTATGGGGACGCCGCCTACCGATAAGTGCGGCCTCCCCGTGAAACTGACAAATCGGCTTACACAATCACCGAATAAAATCCTGCCAATCGGGGAATCCCTGTCTGATATGATGGTCAAAAATGACATAACATCATAAAAGCCGTGAGGTGACTCTATGAATCGTCAATTACTGATTGCTGTATTGATGCTGTTCAGTGGCAGCATAGCAACCGCACATGCTGAAACCCTCTCCGCCCACTATGACCAAGCGGTTGCCACCTCTACCGAAGCGCTTGAGCAAGCTGCGGATAGCACCAAAGAATGGGCTGGAAAAACCAGTGAGCAGCTGCAACTGCCTCAAAAATACGATGAAGCACGTAACTCGGTCGATAAAGCCACAGAACAAGTCAAAACTGGCTGGGATAAAACCCGTGAAAAATTACAGCTGCAACAAAAATATGACACCATGCACAACTCGGTCGATGGGGCGTTAAATAACGTGCAGTCCACATGGAACGCACCGGAAAACAAAGCCGCCCGCGCTGAGGCCGAAGATCAATTACAATCCTCGTGGGACGGTATGCTGATGCAGGGCCAGAAAGTCTGGCAAAGCGTGACCAAACAACCGGCCCACGCAGAGGCCGCAAACTCAACCACGATGGCACCGGCAGCAAACAGTGCCACAGGCGAGCCAGCGCGCACAGTTCATCCGGCGCAGCAACCTGATGCAAGCGGCCACTACCCCGATCCGGCACAATAAACCGAAAGTGTGACCGGTAAAAAAATACCCGCCATTGGCGGGTATTTTTGTATTTCGCTGTCTTTGCTTATTTTTGCTTATGGCAAGCTTGCACTAACACACTTGGCCACTCAAGCAGGACGACGCGGACGACGCTGCTGTTGCTGCTGAGTATGACGGCG
>JBOFCH010000032.1:0-2556 GCA_051645985.1 Plesiomonas sp.
GGGAACACCAAAATATCTACCCTCCTGTACTGTTATAATCCGGTTCATCCCCGTGGGCACGGGGAACACCGCCCCGAAAAATATCTCTAGAACGCCCATCACGGTTCATCCCCGTGGGCACGGGGAACACTGCCAACTGCTGATATGTTTATGGATCTACTGCGGTTCATCCCCGTGGGCACGGGGAACACTCTTAAACTATATAGCTGATTTTAAAGGGCTTTTAAAGCACTAAAAAATCCACCAATATATCCACATTGTTAAATAGCGATAACCTATTGATTTTCAACAGGGTGAAACGACACTAAACGTAGTCCATCCCACTCCACCGGCATACGCCGGTTTTCTCCCCATGTCTGAAACTCAAATCCAGACTCAGTATTGGTTGCCCATGCCATCACCACATTGCCTTGCTCTGCCAACTCCGTGATCTGATACCAGATCATTTCCCGCGTTTTACGTGACGTATCCCCCACATAGACCCCTGCCCTGACCTCTAATAACCAGATAGCAAGACGCCCACGTAAACGCGGGGGCACATTCTCCGTCACAACCACCAGCATGCTCATCCATGCCCCCGATGCCCAATATCACCTTGCGGCAGAGGTTCAGGAATGGCCGGAGGTTGAACATAATCAGGGGGAGCCGGCGGGGTGATCTCCCCGGCGGCGAGTACCTCTTCAATCATCGGAATTAACTGATCCAACACTTTCTGACGTCGGAAAAGATCACGACAGGCTAAACGCACCTCTCGATCCGGCTCAGCAGGATTACGCGCCGCGATTTCAAATGCTTTAGGGACTATCTCATCAAATTTGATAATGTCAGCAATGTCATACACAAATGACAGCGGCTTACCGCTGTGGATAAAGCCAATGGCAGGAGCATAACCGGCGGCTAAAATAGCCGCTTCCGTGATCCCATAAAGGCACGATGTCGCAGCACTGATACACTGATTAACCTTATCGCCCTTAGCCCAATCTTTGGGATCATAACGCCGACCAGCCCACTTCACGCCGTAACGCTGCGCTAAGATTTTATAGGTTGAACGTACCCGTGCGCCTTCAATGCCACGCAATTGCTCAACTGAGCGCCGGGTCGGCGGCGGCTCTTTGAAACGCAACTCAAACATTTTTCGCACGACTTTCAGCCGCAAATCATCATCCAATGCCAGTTTGGCCTGATACAGTAAGCGATCTGAACGCGCACCACCGGGCTGTCCGGCAGCATACAGCCGCACGCCAGCCTCACCCACCCAAACCAGCAATGTACCGACCGTCGCCGCTAATTTAATTGCCGCATGAGAGACACGCGTGCCCGGCTCGAGCATCAGGCAAGCCACAGAACCCACGGGGATATGCGTTCGGATCCCCGTTTTATCTACCAGCACAAAAGCGCCGTCGATAACGTCTAGCTGACCATATTGCAAAAAGATCATGGAAACCCGATCTTTGAGCGGGATAGGGTTAAGCGGAACAAACGCCATAAAGCCTCCGATACTCGCTACACGGCGCGCTTAATCAGCATTAAACCACAGCCTAATCCCCGACTTTTTCCCAGACCTTGAGATAACGCACGTAAAAAAAGTGCCGGATCATCCACCGTTAGCAGCCCTTTAAAATCAACCGAGCTATAGCTGATCGGCTGACGACTTTGCGGCTTACTCAACCGATGTTGCTGATACCCTTCCACCACAACGTCATGCTCATTGAACATAAAACCATGCCGTTGCCCCTGCCGCTGTAGCCACATCAGTGCCGCCTGACATTGATGCTGCCACAAGGCGTCGGCCGTCGAGGTCTCGACGCAACGTGTCGACCGGGCATGATATTTGGCATCCATTAACACATCGGAGCGCTTACCATGACGGGTAATAACGGGATTGGCTCGCAAGCTAAAACACAGACGATCGCCTTGATGCAGTTGTGGCGCAAAGGGCTTACTCACTACCTGCATAATATTGTGCGATGCAGGTGGTTGTGCCGACAGCAAGTAGAAGCGTCGCCCAGTCGGACTTTGCTCTTGCTGAAACAAGAAGTTACGCTCTGTTTGCTGAGGGAATAACTGCCATAACCACTGATGCACAGCATAAATGCCTTGTTGCTCCAGTTTTATCAGCATCGCTGGCGGTAAATCGCGATAGGCCAACTCTACGCGTGATAGATACATTTATGCCTCCCCATCCAGCCAGCCCTGATGCTGCCGCCGCCAGCCAAACTGCCAACGCTGACGACTCAGTGGCTGATCTTGCCGACTCAGACTCTGTTGTAAGGTAAGGCCAACATGTGGCATACCGTCTTCCCAATAACACTGTTTTCCCCATCCAACAGAGGGTTTAAGCAGCGTCAATAACTGTGCCTCCGCGCAGTGCAGCACCTGAGCCAACGTGCCATCAAGGCACTGAGGTGCCAATGGCAATCCCGGCGGACAACTCTTACGCCCCAAGTACAAAGGGAAAACCGGTCGCTGTAGGGCCGCACATAAGCTCTCTAGCGAATAAGGTGCCCCTTCGGTGGCCATTACTGCGATCTGGTAATAAGCATCACATCGGTACTC
>JBOFCH010000033.1:0-4084 GCA_051645985.1 Plesiomonas sp.
CTGTGTACTGGCACTCATTTCTTTTTCTGACAGCGCCGCCAGCTCACGACTTAACTCGCTGTGCAGCAAATTTTTTGGTGCAACACCCGTTAATGCATCCGTATGTGACATCTTTTCTCTCCGTATCAATTCAGATTTAATTTCGTCGCACAATAACGTTATCAATCAGGCCGCTTGCGGTGGTGATAAACGCAATGCATTTATCAATCCCTGCGCCATATTAATGTTCCAGAAACTGCCTGCGGTGGTCAGTTGCGCCTGATCCGCTTGCATCTCCAGCAGCCCGCGTGCCTGCCACTGCGCCAGTAGCGGGGAAATGTAGTCATACAAGGCGATGCCACTTTGGCTATCCAGCTCCGCGCGCTGTAAGCGGCCACGGTCAAAACCGGCTTTAATGGCACAATGCAGCGCATGCTGTGGATTGGGGCTCATCATCATGGCAACCGGGTAACGGTTCTCGGTTATCGCGCTGTGATAACTTTCCAGCTCACGAGTCTGCATCAAGGCAAAACCGTCAATAAACCCACCGGCCCCGGCCCCCGCGGGCAGAACATCGGCGGTGGTTTTCGCCAAATGGTTGTAACGGCTGCGTTCGCGTTGATCTCGAGTCCAGTGATTAACACTGATCTGCTGAATACCGTGTTGTTGCATGAACGCCACCCCTTGTGCGTACATGCGCGATTTTTCCGGTGTCGCAGCCGGTGGTGGTAAACGGCTCTCTTCTACCAACCGCGCCATCGGCGTGCCTTGCATCTCAATTAGCTGATACAAATCGACGCCATGTGCACCGCTGTGCAAGAAGTCCTGCAAATCTTGTTGCCACGCATCAGCGGACTGGTGTGGCAGACCAAACATCAAATCGACGATGATCGGCGCGCGATCCAGCGCTACCAAGTGACCAACGGTTTCCAATAGCGTTTCTCGCGGATCGAGCCGTTTGGCCTTACGGCGCACCTCTGTGTCAAAGCTCTGCACGCCGAAAGAAAAACGATTCACGCCCCCATCCACGGCGGCATGGTATTTCTCATCCGAGAAGCGGTTTAACCGGCCTTCCAAGGTGATCTCGCAATCATCGGTTAATGGAAAGTGCGCTTTAATTAGCTGACCCAGCGCGAAAATTTGCTCGGCTGTTAAATCGGTCGGCGTACCGCCGCCGATATAGACTGCGGCAAACGGTGCCGCTTGTGTCCACGGCATCGCCGCTTTGTGTTTTAGCTCTTCACTCAGCGCTGCAAAATATTCAGCCACCAGCGTCGGGCTAGCCGCGTACTGAAAAAAGGAGCAGAAGGTACAGCGAACCCGACAAAACGGGATATGGATATACAAGCAACGCGGACGAATTACCGGTGTATCCTGCATCAATAGCTGCTGTAATTGCCCCTGTGCCGCCGGAGGTGGCAGCGGTCGCCCGCTGCCTCCAGCATGAGCCTGACGTTTGCCGGTAAAAGCGTAAGCCAGTGGATCTGGGCTGTGATGGCCCAGAATAGTGTCATCCAAAATAGAAAGATCGATCATCATCAGAACGAATACCGTACTCCGACCTTAAAGTTACGACCGGCGGAATAGAGCTGGTCAAACGCTTGACGATAATATTCGTCTGTCAGGTTATCGATACCCACATCCACCTTCACCGCTTTCAGCGCGCCACTTTGTGGCTGCCATGTGGTGTAGAGATCCACTAAGGTGTAAGACGGGTACACATTAGTCACATTGGACGGCAATTCATTCTGCGACTCATAGTGGCTGACATTCACCCCTGCTTTCAGATCGCGATCCATAAAGTAGTGGCTAACGCCCAGTACCCATTTGTGCGCAGGAATATTATTCAGCGGTTGGTTGGTTTTCTTATCGCGACCATCGGTTTGGGCATAGCTCAGGCTAGTTTCCAGATCGCGCCAGTTATAACGCGCATCCAGCTCCATCCCACGTAAACGCGCATCACTCACGTTCACGTATTGGGTGGTGAACATGTTGACCTGTTGGTCAATGTAATTACTGACGTTGTTATGGAAGTAAGTTGCCCCGAACGCTAACTCATCATCAGCCAGCACGTTGTTAAAGCGCATCTGGGCGGAGATCTCTTTATTCTTAGCCGTTTCCGGTTTCAGATCGGGATTGGCCTTAAACACGTTACAGCCCATCGGCCCCATGCAGAAGTGCGTACCGGTGGTGTACATCTCTTCCATGCTTGGCGCTCGGAACGCTTCATCATAACGGGCGTTCAAGGTCAGCCAATCAGTTGCCGCCCAACGCAGGCCAACCGAAGGTGACAGGTGATCTTCGCTTCGCTCGGAGCTGGCAATATTCTTGTCTTCTGCGGTGAAGTGGTCATAACGCAGACCCGGTAACAGATTCCACTGGCTGCCTAACGGGATATCAGCCTGAACATAACTACCCCAGACTTTACTACGGCCATCGGCTGGGATCGGGCGACTCTTTCCTTCCCGCTCGCCTTGAGTTTTATCTTCGTAAATATCGCCACCATAGGTCAGGCTCAGCAGATCAAACTGCGAGTGGTTGCTGATATTCAGGCCCAGTGTGCGGTAATCCACACTGTCATTTTGCTTTTTAGCCACGCGATATTCATCAAACTCGGTTTTATTCATATACGCCGTGACGCGTGCATCCAACCAACGGCTATCTGTCGGGTTCAGGCGATAGTCCAGCGTGGTGTTGAAATCCCGGGTTTTCTGCTGTACCAGCGGCACAGAGGTACTGACCATCTGCGATGGATTGCTTGGTGCATTCTGGTGGGTTTCCGCTTGACGTACCGACAGCTCCAGACGCTGCGCGTCATCGGCCTGCCAACCCAATTTGGCTAAACCGCCCTGATTGCGATAAGCAGAGTCGGTCAGGCGATCGCCATTACCTAAACGCAAGTTGTTGGCATCGGCATAGTAGCCATTTAGCAGGAAATCGACGGAATCGCCCAGCAATCCGTAAACCGCACCACTGGTTTTGGTTTCATCATTGGCACTGGCGTAGCCCTGCTTCAAATAGCCACCCACACTCTGATCGCCTTGCAGCATGTCTGGCGCCGAAATAGTTTGCTGAGCAACCACGCCACCGAGTGCACCACTGCCCCACAAGGAGCTGGTTGGCCCTTTAATCACTTCGATGGATGAAAGCATTTCCGGATCCATGAAATAGGTCGCTCGGTGTCCGGAGGTAGTGTTCTGACGCACACCATCAATGACCTGCAAAATGCGGTTACCGCTTAATCCGCGCACCGACGGGCTTTGCGCGTTAGCTCGTGGGCCACCGCTGACATCAACGTTCGGCACATATTTCAGCGCTTCTGCCACACTAGCCGGTTGTTGTTGCTGAATTTGTGCCTGCGTGACCACCGCGACCGAGCGTGTCTCTTGCGACAGCGATTTATTTTCCCGCGTCGCTGTAACCAGCACCTCATTTAACTGAGTCTGCGCCTCCGCTGATGACGTTGCTGATGGTGACGGCGACTGCGCGGCCGCAACAGAGAAAGACACTGCCACACTGTTCAAAATGAGCAGGCTAAGTGCAGAGCGTTTAAAGCCGGAGTGTTTGGCGAGTATGTGTTTTGCCGCAAAAGACGGCAGACCGGAAGAGTGCACGTTGTTGGCCACTGGCATTAATTCCTTTTAGTTCAAGATGAAAAGAGGAAAAACAAGCAATGTGTTAGCGGTGGCGAAGCGTAACCGATCACTGAATGCGAATGCAAATAATTTTCATTTGATCTCAAGTATCATCAAAATGTATAGTGCAGCCATCTTGATTGTTGACTGTTTTTCTTTGCTAAAAGGTCTGGAAGACCGGAGTTATTGATGCCGCTGACTTTACTTACCGCTGGCTCACACATCCACCGCAATAAACGCCTTCTGTTGGCTTCAGGGCTGTGTATGTCTGCCCATGCCGCATTGCTGTTATTTGGCCTGCAACCGACCCAAACTCGCGCCGTTACGCTGGATTCTCTCAGTGCCGGTTCTGCATTAGTGCTGAATCTTTCAAATAGCACGGCAGGAACAGCCCCGGCATCGCTCAGTGCAGGACAAACGCCCGCTCAGACCCAAACGCCTGCACAGCCGCAACCGCAAGACGCTAAACC
>JBOFCH010000034.1:0-2414 GCA_051645985.1 Plesiomonas sp.
TGTTGCACATGAAAGTACAACGCTAAGCTCTGGGCGCAGGTCATCACCACCATCATGCGCAAACCATGCTGAATTTCTCGAGAGCCGCGCTGACAGGCTGCTTTCAGATTGTCGACAAAGCTAACACTATCGCTGGGCCAGACCCGTTCTATTTCTTCACGGTTCCACGTGGTGCTCGCCCCTTCTGGCATCGTCCCCTCTTGCGCGGCAAGATCACGCTGCTGCCACGCCTGCTGCATACGGCTCGCGGATAATGCCACGGAGCGCGCCGCCTCGCTAACTGGCTCTGGGATAAAAGGAGGCAACGCCGTCGCTTGTTCACGCACGGCCGCAGACACCGCCATCAACCATTTGCGCGTATCCCAAGCCAGCTCTTCATGCTGATTCAACTCATACAGAGTACGCGCTAGGCTGCTCATACTGCCGGAGAACGCCAGCAAGGTTTTAAATTCTCGGTAGTAACGGCGATTACGGCGCGTTCGAGGTACAGAGCGCAACCAGTTAGCCAGCACTCCCAATGCCACATCAAAGCGCTCACGCTGTACCAACGTCTGGCGCGGATCAGTAAAGGCGTGTGACGCCAAACTTTGCAGATAATCAGCCAAATTGGCCGTCGTGACCTTGAGCAGTTGCCCACCTTGGCGGCCTGAATCCCACAACCAACCGATCAGTGAGAACAACAACGCCAGCGCCACAGCACAGGTATTGGCGGCCAAGATCACATGCCAAGAAACATGCTCTTGAGCAAAATGTAGAGCCATGATCAGGGTAAAACCGAAGTTATAAGCAATCAGCTGGATATATTTGCGCTGGTTCCCCATCAAACCATATACCATACCAAACAGGGATAGCCCCAGCATGCCAAACCACGGTGACAACAGATAAAGCTGCGCCATCAGGGTCGCCAGAATACAGATCAGGCCGGAAAGAGAGAGGATCTTGGCACGTTTCGGGTAGGAGAGATCGCGCCCCAACACCCCGACTAACCATGCGGTGATCAACCCCCCGACCCCAGCCGACGGCTGACCTAACCAAACGAAAAGTAACAACACCAGCATCATCGGGATCGAGATACGCACCCCATCCGGTAAATCAGCTTTACTCGGAAACCACTCAAGCAAACGTAAACAAATTTTTTTCATACAGCACGCGGCATACGGCAGGATATTTTTATTGTTGTGATCAGGATGTATTAATTCAGGCAGCGGATCGCACGTTGCTTGCCGTAATGTTTGACACCAAGAGTGATAAACAGCAGTGATAACATCTGATACACCACCATCATGGAAGGCGCTAGGTGTGTATCAATATCATCTGACAGATAGATCCCTCCAGAGATAATCATAAATAGCACCAGAGCGGTAGCACCGATATTAATCACGGAAGAGGCTAAAAAAGCCGTAATGATGGAGGAATGGAAAAATTCAACCCCTTTTGGGATACAACGAATGGCATATTTCATGGAAAAAAAACAACCAGAAAAGCCAACGCCAATGGTTACCTCACTTTCATGCACAAAGCATGAAAACAACCCATCCAAACACAGAAATAACAGGTACACCGCACCGTAAGTCAGCGCAAAAGGGATAATCCATTTGTTGTTCATAATTGTGATAACAGCTAGCGGATGATAGAGAATTGAGTACGCATATTTCGCAGCAAAATCACTGTCGATTCGAAGCGACAAGACTACTCCCAATGACATAGGATGTGAAGTATTTTGTGATACAATTCGCATTAATTATACCATGTTACATTATTTGCAGCATTTGCCTTTTACCCGACCTTATCCTGTCTTACCGGTACGCAATCTACTGACAGATTTTCTTGTTTTGGTGACTGACATTAACTTAGCAACAACGGCGATAAAATCCTTTATCCTGATAGGTCAGGCTAACAGTGGGATCTCCCCCCCTTTAATGGTTTAATGGCAGACTTCCCCCGCGTGAGTCACCGGTGTTAGCATTGCCAAAATGAGCACGCGACCGGTCTACGCACTGTTGCCTTAAAAACCGTTGCCTTAAAACAAGTGAAGAGAAGTATGTCTGACAATACAACGCTGAACGCAGAAAACGACTGGAATGATGACGAGCTGATCGACAACGCTTACGATATTTTCCTCGAGTTGGCCTCTGATAACCTCGATCCTGCCGACATCATTCTGTTTAACCTGCAATTTGAAGATAGAGGTGCCGCAGAGTTAGTTGATGTGGCTACCGACTGGGGCAGCGAGATGGGTATTCCGGCCAGCAACGATCTGTATGCAGAAATCGTAATTGGTCTGGTTAACGAGCAAGATGAAATCGACGATATCTTTGCCCGTATCCTGCTGAACCGTAGCAAAGAGATGAAAGAGTGCCACATTCAGTGGAAGCAATAAGCGCTAGACACTGAGAGAAATAAAACGGGCCGAT
>JBOFCH010000035.1:0-1689 GCA_051645985.1 Plesiomonas sp.
CGCGGCCGGTAAAGTTGCCATGGCGCTGCATGACATCGATGCTGGCGATCCACGGTTACCACTGCGAGCGCTAACCGCGCAGCAAAAAGAAGTGGTGCTGGAAAAAATGCGCAGCGCTGGCTTTTTGCCGCAGCACTAATATGGCCTGAATGCCCAATCAAAAAATCCCGGTCTAGCCGGGATTTTTTCTAACTCGAGGTGCAAAACGGCATGTAAATTACATGTAGATATGTAGATATATATAGATAGTGCGAAAATATCGCTCATCTCATACATCGAAATGACAATAGAAATAACTTACACCACCCGTACTCCAGTTGGCATCAAGCGCTCCGGGGTCAACAATACGCTTTGCGACTCATCATCGGTTTCAGCACACAGCAACATGCACTCGGAGGTTTCACCGCGCATCTTGGCTTTTTCCAGATTACACAAGACCACCACGTGTTTACCCAGTAGTTCTTCTTCGGCGTAATACGGCACCAAACTGGTGACCGTCTGCAAGCGCTCAGTACCGACGTCAATTTGTACGATATAGAGTTTATCGGCATTGGCATGCCGTTTGACGTCCACGATCTGGCCGGTGCGGATCTCCAATTTGGCAAAATCCGCATATTTAACGCGTTCCATTTTCAGCTCTCCCTCTGTCACTTTTCTTTTCCGAACAACCACAAGATGCAGCCAATCATGTTGGCTGATTAGGCTGTGTTATTGGTTCGTTTCGCGGGTGATGACGATTAGGTAAATTTAAATGCATAGGCAGTGAATGACGAGTATTCCTGATCTGGAAACAAGATACCGTTATCGCTCCCCCAATACGGGCGATTCGGCGCATCCGGCAGAGATTGCGTCTCCAACGCCACACCAGCAAAATCAGCATAACAGCCCCCAAAGCGATCCGGCGTACCGCCCAGCCAATTACCGGTATACAGCTGCATGGCCGGTTTATCGGTCAACACCAGCATCTGCACGCGACCATCAGCGCTGCCCAGTTGTGCTACTGGCTGGCTGACATCACGCGAGGAGGCAAAGATAAGGCAGTGATCGTAACCTCTAACCTGTTGCTGCTGAGGATCACGCAAGAAATCATCGGCGATACATTTACGTTGGGTAAAATCAAAACCGGTCTGTCGAACATCGGCAAAATCCCCCAACGGAATACCATCGGCGTCGATCGGTAAAAATTGTTCGGCGGCAATGTACAAATGATGGGTACGCGCATCCGCGCCCTGTCGTTCTGAATACGGCACATCAGCGCCCTGCAAATGAAAATAAGCATGGTTGGTCAGATTCAGTGGCGTGGCCTGATCGGTGCGCGCTCGGTAGCGCAACGCCACCTGATTATCCGCGGTGAGCGTATAACTCACCCACGCTTGCAGATTACCGGGAAAACCCTGATCGCCATTCGGGGAGTACAGTGTAAAAGTGACGCTATCCACGCTCTGTGCTTCAATCGCCCAACGACGACGGTCAAATCCCTCGCGCCCCCCATGCAGGCAATGTTTGCCTTGATTAAGGCTCAGTTGTATATCGCGCCCACCAAGATGGATCCGCCCACCCGCAATTCGGTTAGCATAGCGGCCCACCGTGGCCCCCATATAAGCTTGCTGGCGCAAGAAATCCGGCATCGTGCTTTGGCCGAGTAACACCTCCCGCGCGCCACTTCCTGCCAGCGGCAAACGGCAACTG
>JBOFCH010000036.1:0-8786 GCA_051645985.1 Plesiomonas sp.
ACGCAGCGCTCGCGCGCCCTTTCCGCGACTATGCTGAGTAAAACGGCGCGCCACATCGGTACTGATCCCCGTATACAGCCGCCCATCGGCCATCCGCACCATATACAGCCACCAAGTAGACTCTGCCGGTATCGTTTCGCTGGCCACAGGCCGTGCTTCTACGCGCGATCCCGCCCCCGCTGGCGAGTAAGGACAATCAGTGAGAGGTGACAGGGAATATTCAGATGATGACACAGCGTTTCTCTTATCCATCTTAAGCATGAGGAAAACTACTGAGCATTGTGGCAAAAGCGCACCGCAGACGCACGCCATAAAAAAACAGGAGCCGCCGCTAAGCGTGCTCCTGTCCAAACCCGCCGCACCTGGAGAAAATAGGCTGGGCGAAATATTGTGTTGTACTGTCAGCGATTAGGCGGAGGTCACCGCACCGCTATTTTGTGCGGATGTATCGCTATCAGTGTTGCCACTGGTCACGGTTTCGATAGCCGGTTGGATCTCGAAACGATCGGCAATGAAACCATACAGAGTCCAACCAAAGAAGGTCGCAATCGCCCCCCACATCATGGCCAGCTCACCGGAGCCATACAGCGCATAGAAGCTGTAAATTGCACCGATAAAGGCAATGCAGTTAGCAAAACGCGCTTTTGAAACGGGGATCTTAGCCAGACGCTGCATGATAAATACGGCCGCCATCGACAAGATATAAGGAATTAAGTTGGTCACTACCGCCAAGTTAACCAAGATCTCAAACTGTTTGATGAGTGATGGGCTGATAGTCATCAGCGCCAGACCGGTTTGGATCACAGTCAGCAGGATCATCCCTTTCACCGGCGCATCCGCCTTAGTGACTTTGGAGAACAATTTCGGGAAGTATCCTTGATCGGCAGAGCTTTTGAATACCTGCGCAATGGTGAACTGCCAACCCAGCAGCGAGCCAACACACGCCAGCACAGCCAGAGCGGTAACAATCTTACCAACCATTGGGTTAAACATGTAAGAGAACGCCAGACCGAACGGTGCTGAAGAGGCCGCCAGATCCGCGTTTGGCAGCATACCGGCAATCACGTTAGTCGAGATGATATAGACAACCGCCGCACCCAGCGTACCGCCCATCACGGCGATCGGTACGTTTTTCTCTGGGTTTTCCACCGCATCAGAGTTAGCACAAGCAGATTCCAGCCCCAAGAACGCCCACAAGGTCATGGAGATAGACGCGCCTACCGCTTCGAAGAATGGCTTATCGTGCGGGTTCCATGCCGCAGTATAAGTGCTACCGTTAAACCAGAACCAACCAATCACGGAAACACCGACAACAGGAATAATCACACCCCAAACGGTGATACCACTGATACGGCCAGTAATTTGTGCCCCACCAAAGTTGGCCACAGTAGAAATCCACAGTACGGCGATAGTCGCAATACAAATGCCGACAGGGCTTAAGGTGACTTCAAACAGCTCAGTACCGTAACCGACGGCGGTGATCGCAATCGCCACGTTGGCAATCAGCAGAGAAACGGCATAGGTGTAGTTAGCCATGAAGTTGCCGGATTTACCGAATGCATACTCGGCATAGCCGCCCATCCCCCCACTCTTACGGCTCAACATACCGCACTTGGCAAACGCAAATGCCAGCGCCATAGAGCCACAAGCGGTCACCAGCCATGACAGAATCGAAATGGTACCGATCTGGGCTAGCTTGGATGGCAGCATAATAATGCCCGAACCCATCATGTTTACAGCGGTCAGGATGGTTAGCTGAACCACCCCCATCTTATTATTTTGTTTGCTCATAATACTGACTCTCAGGTAATACCCGCCCGAGACAACAGCACACGCCATTGCCGGAGGGATTTGAAGAGTGAAGATTCTGAAGGGATCACCGGCTCATGCCGGTGATCCGTGCACCTTATTAGTACATCTCCCCTGACGACGACTTACTGCTTCATGACATAGCCATAAGCACGTTTAGTACCGTCGTCCTCTTCTTGGATGTAGACACCTTGCAGTTCAGGCGAGAAGCCTGGCAGCAGGTTGATGCCCTCTTCGAGTGCCAGGAAGTAACGCTGTACCGCGCCACCCCAAACTTCGCCTGGAACAACACACAGCACACCTGGAGGATATGGCAGTGCACCTTCCGCCGCGATGCGACCTTCGGCTTTACACAGCGGAACCAGTTCAACGTTACCGCGGATAAACTCAATATTGGCATCCTGCGGGTTCATGACCGCTTTCGGGAAGTGAGCCTGACGGAACATCTCTTTTTGCAGCTGTTTCACATCATAGCTGACGTACAGGTTGTGCATTTCCTGACACAATTGGCGGATAGTATAACCGCGATAGCGCGCCTCGTTACTCCGATACACATTCGGCAACACTTCACTTAATGGAGCATCTTCCTCTACATATTTTTCAAAACGTGCAATTTGTGCGACCAAGTGCTGCAATTTAGCCATATCTTCTGCTGGGGTAAGCAGGAAGAGAATGGAGTTAAGGTCACATTTCTCTGGAATGATGCTATTTTCACGCAGGAAGTTCGCCAAAATGGTCGCTGGGATACCAAACTCAGTATATTCACCGCTCGCAGCATCGATCCCCGGCGTTGTAAGCAACAGTTTACATGGGTCAACAAAGTACTGATGAGCGTCATACCCTTCAAACGCATGCCATTTCTCACCAGGCACGAAGTTGAAGAAGCGCAGATCGTTGGCCATCTCTTCGGTATCGTGATCCTGCCATTTCCGGCCATCCACGGTTACTGGGACAAACGGCTTGATCATGCTGCACGTTTCCAGCAGCAGTTTGCGCGCCTCGATCCCGTTTTTCACGCACTCCATCCACAGACGACGACCACTCTCGCCTTCGTGCATCTTAGCGTTCACATCCAGAGCCGCAAACAGAGGATAGAATGGGCTGGTAGACGCATGCATCATGAACGCATTGTTAAAGCGTTTGTGGTTGCAGTAACGATCTTGGCCTTTGATGTGGCTGTCTTTTTTGTGGATCTGAGATGTTTGTGAGAAGCCCGCTTGTTGCTTGTGCACAGACTGAGTCACGATGATGCCCGGATCGTTTTCATTCAGATCCAGCAGCAGCGGTGAACAGTCTTTCATCATCGGGATGAACTGCTCATAACCGACCCATGCGGAGTCAAACAGGATGTAGTCACACAGGTGACCAATCTTATCGACCACTTGGCGCGCGTTATAGATAGTACCGTCGTAAGTCCCCAGCTGAATGATCGCCAGACGGAACGGACGTTTCGCATCGGCTTTGGCCGGAGCCACTTTACGGATCTCATCGCGCAGGTATTTTTCACTAAAGCAGTGCGCATCGATCCCCCCGATGAAACCAAACGGGTTACGGGCGGTTTCCAGATACACCGGGGTAGCACCGGCTTGCAACAGCGCACCGTGGTGGTTGGATTTGTGGTTGTTACGGTCAAACAGCACCAGATCGCCACGCGCCAGCAGGGCATTGGTCGCCACTTTGTTGGATGCCGAGGTTCCGTTCAGAACGAAGTAGGTTTTATCGGCGTTGTAGACTTTGGCCGCGTGTTTTTGCGCATCGCATGGCGCGCCTTCGTGGATCAGCAGATCCCCCAGTTTCACGTCGGCATTACACATGTCCGAGCGGAACAGAGTTTCACCGAAGAATTCGAAGAACTGACGGCCAGCCGGGTGTTTACGGAAGAACTGGCCGCCTTGGTGACCTGGGCAGGCAAAAGTGGAGTTACCCATTTCCACATACTGCTTTAAGGTATTGAAGAACGGTGGCAGCAAGTTCTCTTCATAACGCTGCGCCGCCGACTCCAGTTGTTTACCGTAGAAGTCAGTATTCTCACCACACAGCTCGAACACCCCTGTCAGCTGTGGCAGCACGTCGGCGGACAGCTCTTCTTCACAGCACACCGCAGCAAAAGTAGGGATAGTCAGACCGGTAGCTTGGATTTTGGCCAAGATGCCATCCTGAATGTCCTGAACAGAAACCACAACTGCGGCGATATCAGAAAAATCCGTCGCATGGATATTGGTAATTTCTCGCTCAGTGTCAAAACAGGATAACACACTGTCACTGGCAGCTATTTTTAAAGTTTTCATGGCAATATTATCTCTATTTATTAAAAATGACATTGTTGTTAAATTCAAGGTGTGACGCAGCATGTTCGGTAAATAACATCTACCAAATACTATTTATGGATATATGTTCCGGTCATATCACCGGCTGTTATTACCAAGCCACGCAGTATTACGTTGCGACGTAGTATTATTTTGGCGTAAGTAATCCCGCGGTAATAAATATGTTTATTACCGGACTGGTTTCAGTCTGAAATTTTACGCACTGTACTACAAACGCAATTAAACGTATGTCTTTTTAAAAGACTAACTCCATAAACACCCCTTTATGGAACTACTTTTAATATCAACTGAAATTTAATTTTACGTATTATGGATACAGGCAGCAGATCACCGAGCTGATGAGCCTATTGTGCTGTATAAATTGTGTAATCAACGGCAGGCAATACCAGTTGTGATAACGAGTTCTTCCCATTAAGGAAAGTCACACCGCTGACAGACCCAAGACCTGACAAGCACATACTGACATTGACATTGCACCAAGCGAAAAAATCACGCTGACTTTTTCATGCCGGGCAGTAGACGATGACACACCACAAATAGGCAGCAGCCACCGGATGAAGGTGGGATTATCTATAGTTGAAGAAAGCAAAAGAAAAATAGCTACGGTAGATAGGCATCATCAGATGTCTGGTCCGCCGAATATGTTTCATTATTGACAAGCCTTTCATTTCCAATCTCCCTTGCCGTATTTGGCTATCTTCTTCTGGAAATAATATCTATAAATAATGGTGTATTGCTTGAGGAATATATTACGCCTCGCTGTCGTAATTAACATGACACAGATCATCTTTCAAAATCAAGCTCAGCACATTTTGTATTACATGTGAATCCAGTCACGAATTACGCATAGTGATTCATCAAATCATTAATAATCAATAAGATAGGGTGACTATCATGGCGGCCTGATTTATATTATGTAAATCTAGCTCATATCTAGAAATAGTTTTGTTATTAAATTAATCTACGGAGGTAAAGAATATAACCTTACCTCCGAATTAACACAATTATTTAACCTTCCGTCAAATACAGATTCTTACTCAGCACTATGCCGCGCGGGCTGATTTGTGGCAGCCCTTGTAAGGTGGCGCTCACCAGCCGCGTTTTGGTGTCATGGAAAACGGGCACCAGAGGTGTCGACTTCAACAACAGCTCTTCTGCCCGCCGATACAACACCCCACGCTGATCGGCATCGGCCGACTGCGCTTGATCCAAAATCTGATCAAACTCTTTGTTGCAGTACCCACTTAGGTTAGCCGGATTGTAACAGCGAAAATCATTTAGCAAGGCCGACGGTTCATTGTAATCACCGTAGATATAGGTGCCGACCACATCATAGTGGTTGGTATAGCGGCTGGCACGAAACGCCGTATCGGTCAGGCGGTTCATCTCCACCTTAACCCCAATCACTTTCCACATTGATGCCACAGTATTAGCCAGCCGCTCCTGTTCATCATCATCACGGTAAGAAAGCGCAATCTGGAGCGGCTTTTCCGCTGTAAATCCAGCATCGGCCAATAACTGACGCGCCTGCTCTTGGCGCGCACGTAACGATTCGCTAGCAAACTCTGCCGCTACCGGTAAATATTGCGGCACGTTATCCGGGATCACCGTGTAAGCCGGTTTGACGAGCTGTCCGCTTAAGGTATCAGTGATCAGTTCACGATTCACCGCCATCGACAACGCCTGACGGATGTTGTTATCCACCAACGGTGGGCGACGGTTATTCAGACTGAACTGATACAACCCCAGCAGATTAAAGGCACGCAGCGACTCCGGCACGCTGTTTTGGATGCGTCGGTACTGGCTACCCGGCACATTATCGGTCATGTGCAAGTTGCCCTGTTCGATACGTGGAATATCGCTCTGGGTAAAGCGCTGAGGCAGATACACGACTTTTGACAGCACGGTATGTGGGTTATCCCAGTAGTAAGCATTTTTCAGCAGCTGCAACTGCTTACCCACTGCCCACTCCTCCAGCATAAATGCCCCATTGCTCACCAGTGGCCCGGCTGGGTACGCAATCCCTTGCTGCACCAGATGAGACGGTGCCGGCATAAACGAAGGTAACGAGAGCATGGACATAAAAAACGGCATCGGCTTGTCAAAGGTCACCTGTAGCACCTTCGGCTCCAGAGCCGAGACGCCCAGTTTTTCCGGGCTGAGTTTTCCCTTACCAATCAATTCGGCATTAGCGATACCGGCTTCGGCCAGATAATTACGGTTACTGACGCGCAGCTTAGGGTTCGCGGCCCGCTGCCAGCCCAAGACAAAATCCTGTGCCAGCACCGGCTGACCATCTGACCAACGCGCCTCCTCACGCAGCCAGAAGGTCATGGATTTCCCATCGGCGGCCATCTTCCAGCGCTCAGCCTGGGCCGGGATGATGGTGCCGTTATCGTCTTCTTGCACCAATCCCTCAAACAGATCCGACAGTACCGCCTGAGTGGCAAAATCCGCATCCACCGTGTTGGGGTCTAACTGCTGTGGATCTTGACCATTGGCCCGTACCAGCACCTGTTCGGTGGCCAACGGCATTCCCAGCGGCACCTGCGCCGCTTGGGTACATAACGACAGGGTCAATAACCCCCATACCCAACCACTCTTTACCTGCATGACCACACTCCCCCCCTAAAAAGTCCTATTTTAAGAAGCGGCAGACGGTTAAGCGCCCGTAATTGCTCTGTTTTGGAACTGCCTTGCAAATTCCTGTAACGCATACAGTCACCACGCGGCCAATAAAAAAGCCTGCTCGGAAAAGCAGGCTTTTACACGCGGCGAAAACCACTCGCCGTCAACGCTCGTGTTAGGAGTGGCTTCCTTTATCACCCGCGAGCGAGGACAGCTCATCATCAGCCAACGCCTGCTCTAACCGCCGCGCCGCATCATCTGGCGAACCGGTATGACGAGCAAGCAGGGCATACATCGCGGGCACGATGTACAATGTCAGCACCAGTGCAATCGCCATGCCGAACACCACCACAATACCAATGGCCTGACGGCCTTCGGCCCCCGCGCCCAGAGCAAAAATCAACGGGATCCCGCCGATAATCGCCGTCAACGCAGTCATCATGATCGGTCGAAAACGGGTTTCCGCCGCGTTCAAAATCGCCTCGGCGAAGCTCTGTCCGCTATCCCGCAGCTGATTGGTAAACTCCACCAGCAAGATCCCGTTTTTGGTCACCAGCCCCACCAACATGATCATTCCCAACTGGCTGTAGATGTTGAGCGACATACCGGTCACCCACAGGCCAAACAGCCCTCCCGCCACCCCGAGAGGCACGGTCAGCATCACCACCAGTGGGTGGATAAAACTTTCAAACTGCGCCGCCAGTAACAGGTACACCACCACCATCGCCATACCAAAAGCAAACAGGATGTTGCCCTGATTGGTTCGATACTCCAACGATTCGCCTTTGTAGTCGACAATCGCTTCGGCGGGAAGCCGCGTCCGGGCCTGCGTATCCAGATAATCCAGCGCTTGTCCAAGATCGTAACCCGGAGCCAAGTTCGCCGATAAGGTGATCGATTTGTTGCGGTTATAGTGATAATAGGTGGATGCCGACGCCTTCTCCTGACCATCAATCAAGGTGGATACTGACACCAGCTGACCGTTTTTAGCGCGCAGATAAATCTGCGCCAGATCTTCGGCCCCGCGAAAGTTTTGCTTCAAACCACGCAGATACACATCATACTCTTCGCCATCTTTGGCAAAGGTCGTGACATCACTGCCGCCCAGCACGGTTTGTAATGTGCTGGCAATATCAGCCACTGAGATCCCAAGCTGGTTCGCCAACGCGCGGTCGACATCCAGCATCAGCTCTGGCGTCGTTTCCCGGTAATCAATATCGATATCGGTCAAACCCGGATTTTCTCGCGCCGCTTTCAGCAGGGTATCCATCCACTGTTTGAGCTGTTCATAGTCCGGCCCGCCCAGTACAAATTGCACCGGGTTATCCGAGCTACCACGCAAGCTGGAAGGCAAAATAGGCACGACCCGCATCCCCGGTAAATCCGCAGTGACCTTGGCAATAAAACCAATCAGATCGGCGGCTTTCTCACTGCGCTGCTCCCACGGTTTTAAGGTGATCATCGCCATCCCAGAATTCACCGCGCCGCCAAAGCCTGGGGTACGCACGGTAATATTCTCTGCAATCCCCTGCTTTAACAGCGGTTGCAAGCGGCGCTCCAACTCCAACATATTGCGCTGCATCAACTCCGGCCCCGCCCCTTCGGCGGCGCGGGTCATGATGAAGATGCTACCGCGATCTTCTTTTGGGGTCAGCGCCTGCGGGATCTGTTGATACAAGACATAGCTAACACCCAGCAACCCCACCAGCACCAGCGGCGCCCACAGTGGGCGGCGCTGCGTTACCTGCAACGAGCGCCGATACAACGCAGCCGAACGCGATACCACATGACCAAAGGCGCGTGTCAGCCGATTTTGCGGCATCTCAGGGCGCAGCAGACGGGCACACATCACCGGCGTCAAGGTCAGTGCTATCACACTGGAGAACACCACTGCGGCACTCAGTAGCATGGCAAACTCGGCAAAAATACGGCCCACCGTACCGGTTAGGAATAAGACCGGCACGAAGACCGCCACCAACACCGCCGTGGTCGCCACTACCGCAAAGCCTACCTCGCGGGTAC